>QHOP01000295.1:7817-11538 GCA_003219345.1 Verrucomicrobiota bacterium | reverse complement strand
TTGCATCTGGCTTGTTTCCACGGCTGGTGTCCCGAACGCTTGGACGCGCCTCCACCGTTGGGCGCCTGGGAGACCGAGATCGTGATGCCCTATGTCGAACCATACATGTCCGGCACTGTCTCGGATACGGACGCTGCCGGTTTGCTGGTCGGTCTCAGACGCGTGCAGGCTTCCGAGGCTGACGGTCTGGAGTCGGAAGTCTATTTGGCGGTGTTGGGGCTCATCGCCATCGCGGAAGGTGGCGGCTTCGAATTGCAACTCGAAAACCGGGCGGCGCGCGCGGGCGGTTCCAAATCCGCAACCGCGGGGGTTGATGAAAATCCAACCCTGCCTTTGGCCGACGGCAAATCGGCATCCCACTTAAATTGATCACGGACCGAGCGTTGCCGTCGGACTCGCTCGATATCCTCTCGAACATCGGGAAAAAAAGTCTTGTTTTCCCCATTGGGAAGATTAAGAGAAGCTTCATGAGTTCGAGTAAAACATCAGGTTTCCTGCCGCTGATCATCTCGCTCTTGATTTGGCCCGGCCCATCCTCCGTGCTCGGTGCTCAGCAGTCCACAGATACCAAACCCAAGCTTTACGACACGGCCGCGGATGGCAAACAGCAGATCGCCGACGCCCTCAAAATCGCTAAAACGGAGGGTAAACGGATCATCCTCAAGTTTGGCGCCAACTGGTGAGGCTGGTGCCACAAATTGAGCGGTCTGCTCAAAACCAACGCCGAACTCGCCCAAATCGTTCAAGAGAACTACGTCATAGTCCTGATCGACGTGGACAAGGGCCATAACCAGGATGTGGTCAAGCGTTATGGGAATCCCACCAGTTTCGGACTTCCGGTGCTCGTCGTCCTCGACACAGACGGAACGCAACTGACAACTCAGGACACAGGGAAATTGGAAGAGGGGGACCATCACGACCCCGCCAAAGTGAAAGCGTTTCTGGAGAAATGGCGAAAGCCAAAACCCGACAAAAAGTAACGGGAAAAACTTCAGAGCTGATCTTCAGCCGATCCACTCCGGATGCCGGGCGGTCGCGTCGAAGGCCGGCGTGGTCTTGAAGCCTTCGTAATTGCCGGTGGCCGCGGCTTGGGCGGTGCGCGAGAGCAACGCCGCGACTTGCGCTTTGTTCATGGGCTTGAAGGTGCGCGCGGCTTCAACCGCCTGGTCGAGAAACTTCATGCTGTCGATGCCCGTGATCACGACGCAGGTGGGCAGGTTCAGCGCGTAATGCAGGCACTCGATAGGGGTCACGGCTTTGGTCTGGAGAATCGCGCCGCTGGCCAGCGGCTTCATGCCGAGCACACCGATGCCTTCCTTGACGAGGAGCGGCACGACCTTTTCGGCGAAGCTGCGGAAGTGCGCGTCCAGCACGTTCAACGGCATTTGCACGGCGTCGAACCGAAACTGGTGTTGGGCGGCCATCTCCAGCGTCCGCAGGTGGACCACCGGGTCCTTGTGCCCGGTGAACCCGATGTATCGGACCTTACCGGCGTGCTTCGCCTCAAGCACCGCTGCCATCGCGCCGTCTTTGGCGAAGATGCGATCCGGGTCTTCCATCCGAATGACCTCATGATGCTGCATCAAGTCGATGCGGTCCGTCTGCAAGCGTTGCAGGCATTCGTCAATTTGTTTGGCCGCGAGCTGCTTCGTGCGCCCGTCAATCTTCGTCATCAGGAACACCTTGTCGCGGTAACCGTCGCGCAACGCTTTGCCCATCCGGATTTCGCTCCCGCCGTCGTGATAATCCCAGCAGTTGTCCATGAAGTTGATGCCGCGATCAATGGCGCTGCGGACGATGCGGATGCCTTCCTGCTCGTCTTTGGGCACGCCGATATGAAACCCGCCCAGTCCAATTGCGGATACCTTCTCGCCCGTTCGACCCAACGTGCGGTAAATCATTTCGCCCGATTTCGTTTCCGCGGCCCATGCCTGAGCTTCCATCCCCACAGCTATTCCCGTGGTCGCGATGGATCGCACGAAGTCGCGTCGCGTCATGTCGCTGCGTTCGGCAGTCGCGATGGTTTTGCGAACGCTTCTGCCGCCCGGCTTCCGTTTGTTGGATGTTCGATCAATCATAAAGTGCCTCTTGCGCAACTGTGGCACCGCTTGCCGGTTTTGCAACTCTGAGCGAGTCTGTGCCAGGGCGAAGCAGCGTATAACCCCCTTGTAAAATAGCTGTCCGGTTTTGGTTTCGGCGGCTTTTATTAAGCAGAGTATGACGGACGACACACAACTGTTCCGGCGTTACGCGGAAGAGGGTTCCGAGCAGGCCTTCGGCGAACTGGTCGCGCGTTACATCAACCTGGTCTATTCCGCCGCCGTGCGGCAGACCGGTGACGCTCATCTGGCGGAAGACGTCGCGCAGGCCGTCTTCACTGCGCTGGCGCGCAAGGCGCGCGCGCTGCCCAGGGAAGTCCGCCTCGGTGGCTGGCTCTATCGCCATGCCTGTTTCGTCGCCGCGCAGACGGCGCGGACCGAACGCCGCCGTCAGGCTCGTGAAAGGCGGAGTCTGGAAATGAACGGGCTGAACGACCACAGCGAACCGGATTGGGAACAGCTTGCTCCGTTTCTCGACGAGGCAATGAAGCATTTGGGCACGACTGAGCGCGACGCCATCTTGCTGCGCTACTTCGAGAACCGCGGCCTCCACGATGTCGGCAATGCGCTCGGTGTCAGTGAAGACGCGGCGCGGAAGCGGGTGACGCGCGCTGTGGAAAAGCTAAGAACATTCTTCATGCGCCGCGGCCTGACTCTTTCGACCGCAACTCTGGCGACGCTGCTGGCCGGGCACGCCGTCGTCGCGGCGCCGACGGGCCTGGCAGTCAGTGTAACCAGCGCCGCGCTCGCGGGCGCGGCAACAAGCGTCGGAATCAGTCTTACACTGCTCAAAGTTATGACTATGACCAAACTCAAAGCGGGGATTGCCAGCGCGATCGTTGTCGCCGGGCTGGCGACACCTTTGGTGTTTCAAGAGCAGACGAACAGAAGGCTGCGTTCAGAAATCGAAGTGCTGCGCGAGCAAACGCAGCAGATTGGACAGTTGCGGGAAGCCAACGATCGCCTGGCGAAATTGAAAGCGGATGCCAACGCATTGGCTCAACTACAGAAAGAACACGGCGAATTGGTGCGGCTGAGGGGCGAAGTGGGAGTGTTGAAACGCCAGTTGGCCGAGCGCCAAACGCACGCCGCCGGCAGCGCCACCGACGCGGGACAGACCTCCAGCGGTCCCGGCCTGACGCTGGCGCCAGACGCGCTGCAAGACGTGGGCAACGGCACGCCCGAGACCGCCATTCAGACGTTTCTGTGGGCCGCGACCCAAAGGAACGGCGGGCGTTGCGCCGAACTGCTCGACTACGAATCACTCCAGAGCGCGGCTTTCGTCAAGATTCGCCAGGCAATGCCCGAGAGCAACGTCGGTGACGCCGAGGCCGTCGCCAAAGATGCTGTGGATAAAATCAGGCAGCAGATTGCAACCAGCGGCCTCACGGTTACGAATCTTGATACGGTTACCTCCTGGCGCATCGAGGAGAAGCTGGAAGCTAAAGAAGTCCCAGGAGTAGCATTGGTCCATTTGACGCGGCTCCTTCGAGATGGCAGCGCTGAGTCCGAGAAAGTGAAGTTGAGGCAGTCCGGCGATCAATGGTTTATTTACCCTTCTGAGGAAGGCATGGGCGTCAGCTTCACTCCGTTGACGAACGGACCACCCACATCCGCGGCTT
>QHOP01000295.1:0-7741 GCA_003219345.1 Verrucomicrobiota bacterium | reverse complement strand
CATGTATTGCTCCACTTCCGGCCAGCGGCGCTGTTCGATGGCCTCGCGCACGCCTGGAAGCGTCTTCACGCCGTACCCGGTGTGCATACCGGGAGCGTAGATCATGTGGCGATACCACTCGCGACCGGGCAGGCCCTGGGGATGGAGGAGAGTTTGCTCCATGCCTCTGAGCAGACCGTTCAATCGGGTGAGCTGTGCGCCCTGCAGCTTGACGTCCGATGCAACGACTTTTGCGCAGGTTTCGTCGTACGTCTGGGTACTTTGCTTGAGCTTCAACAGCGCGTTGTCGAGCGGCGCGAAATTGAGGAATGGCACGCTCGATTCGCGTTCGGGCGGCAGATAGGTCTCGGTCGGGTCCGCCGCGAGGTTGAAGGCGTGTTCATCCAGCAGCCGGTGTTGTTGGTCGGTGCGCTCGCGCAGGTCGTCCGCGAGCTTGTGAAGTTCGTCCACATATTGCCCCACGTTGTCCGTGAAGTCGCTGAACCGCAGCGGCAGCGCGTCGGCGTTCGCCACTCGCAACATCACATGACCGATGGTTTGAGCCAGAGCGACGCCGTAGGCGAAGTCGGGATCGCCGAACCGCAGGTAGTGATCGAACGAGTCATAGACCGAATGATAAATGCCGCTGTCTTTGTCCTCGCCGCCGTAACGGAGGTCCAGCGACGCGATGCCGAGGTGTTGCAGGAAGGGAGTGTAATCGGACCCGGAACCGAGCGCCTGAAGCGGAGGGGCTGCACCCGCAGCGACCCGTTTGCCGATCTTCCGGTTCTCTTCCGCGGCTCCCTTTTCGTTGCCCTCGACCAGCATCTTCGCGCGGAGGCGCTCCAGCACAGTTGCGCCCGTCTGAGGATCACGCACTCCGGCGGCGACCTGATTCACCAGGGTTTGCAGCGAGTGGCTGCCGCCGGCCCGGAGGAAGCCGCGCCCGTTGGTATCGGAGTTCACGTACAGGATCGCCTTCCGCCGCAGTTCGTCGGCGTGGGTTTCGACCCATTCCGTGGAGCCGAGCAACCCAGGTTCTTCGCCATCCCAACTGGCATAGACCAGCGTGCGCTTCGGTTTCCAACCTTCCTTGACCAGGGCGCCGATGGCCTTGGCTTCCGCCATCAGCACGACGTTGGCCGCCAGCGGGTCCCAGGCGCCAAACACCCAACCGTCGTGGTGATTGCCGCGAATCACCCATTCGTCGGGATGTTCGCTCCCCGGAATCGTCGCGATCACGTTGTAGATCGGCTTCAGGCCCCAGTCCGAGTTGATTGCGAGATGGACCCTGGCCGGGCCCGGCCCCAGGTGGTAGGTGATGGGCAAGGCCCCGCGCCAATCGGCTGGCGCCACCGGACCGCCCAACGCCGCCAACAGCGGCTGGGCGTCCGCGTACGAGATGGGCATTACCGGGACTTTGAGCACGGTCCTCGCCTCCTGAATCGACAAGCGCCTCGCGTCCTTTGTCGCGCCGACGTCGGGCGTCAAAGGATCGCCGGAATAGATCGTGATATCGGCGACGGACCCGCGCTGCACCCCTTCAGGCGGCCGGTAGGCGCCTTTTGGATAGACGTCGCCTGCCGAGTAACCGTCGTCGCCCGGGTCCGAGTAAATAATGCAGCCGATGGCGCCGTGCTCGTAGGCCAGCTTGGGCTTCAGACCACGCCAACCGCCGCCGTAACGAGCGATTACGATTCGGCCTTTCACGCTGATGCCGCGCCGGTCGAGTTCCTTGTAATCGTCCGGCATGCCCTGGTTCACATAAACCAGGTCCGCGGTCACATCCCCATCGGCGCCGTAAGCGTGGTAGGGAGGCAACGCGTCCGATGCCTTGTCTGACGTGCGGTCGCCCGCGACAGCAGGCTCGTGCAGGCGCGCGGTAAACCGCGCCGGCGCGACCAACTCCAGCGCCTGCGTTTTCGGTGTGGGATAAAGCACGTAGAACGTTTCGATCTTCGCGTCCCAGCCCCATTCGCGAAATTGCTCGAGCATGAAGTCGGCGTTTGCCTTGTTGTGTGTCGAACCGACGTGGTTCGGTTCGGCCGACATGCGCTCAAGCCACGCCCGCTGTTCGGCGGGATCAAGCTGGGCATCGAATTTCTTTTCCAGCGCTCGTTGATTCACTGCATTTCGGGCCGTGAATCCGAGCATCGCCGTCGGGTCACCGGCGAATGCCATTGCCACGAACAAACATGAACTGACGATGGAACATAAGATTTCCGCCACCGGCCGGGGCATCATAGAGCGACGTGTTTGCATAAGAGTTGGCTTTGGGAGTCGAGGTTTTTACTATGCTAGCCTTGCCAATGGCAGAAGGCGATCTGTATTCTCCGTCTGATTTTAACGAAAGCTCAATCAACGGCATGAAGGTCCGCGTCCGTTTTGCTCCCAGTCCAACCGGTTTCCTGCACATCGGCGGGGCGCGCACCGCGCTGTTCAACTGGCTCTACGCCCGCCATACCGCCGGCACGTTCATCCTGCGCGTCGAAGACACCGACGTCGCGCGTAACACGCAGGAGGCGGTCGAAGTCATCCTGAACGGCTTGCGCTGGCTCGGCCTCGACTGGGACGAGGGGCCGCTGGTAGGGTCGTCGCGCTGCGACGACCAGACGCCGCAGCGCGGCGTCCCTACCAGCAAAGGCGCGCACGGTCCTTACTTTCAATCGCAGCGCAGCGGGATTTACCAACGCCGCGTGCAGGAGTTGAAAGACAAAGGTCTCGCTTACGACCACGAAGGCGCCGTGAAATTCAAAATGACGCGCGAGCTGGTCGTCATCCCCGATCTGATCGTCGGCGATGTGACCCGTGAACTGACCGACCGCGAGAGACTTGATCCCGATTTTGTCATCGTTCGTTCCGATGGGCAGCCGGTGTTTCATCTGGTCAACGTCATCGACGATCTGGAGATGGCCATCACGCACGTGGTCCGCGGCGAAGACCACCTGAGCAATACGGCCAAGCACATCGCGCTCTTTCGCGCGTTCGGTGTCGAGCCGCCGAAGTACGCGCACATCCCGCTCATCCTGAATCCGGACGGCACGAAAATGAGTAAACGCGACCAAGGCGCGTCGTTGACGTATTACCTGGAGGAAGGCTACGCGCCGGAAGCGGTGGTGAATTATCTTTGCCTGCTCGGCTGGTCGCCCAAAGACAACCGCGAGGTGGTGCCGGTGCAGGAAGTCGTCCAGATGTTCGATCTGCCGCAAGTCCTGCGGCACAACGCGCGCTTCGACATGGACAAGCTCCATTGGATGAACGGCGAATACGTCCGGCTGATGAGCAATGAGCGATTTTACGAGCTGGCCATCCCGGCGCTGAAGCGCGCTGGATTCGACACGAGCAAATTTCCTTCAGCTTACGTAAAAGCGGCGCTCGACACGTGCAAAGGGAAGAAGCGGCTGTTCTCCGAGCTGGCGGACTACGGCGGTTTTTATTTTGTCGAAGAAGTCATTTATGACACAGAGGCGGCGGCGAAGGATTTCACGTCGGAAAACCGCTGCCTCATTGGAGAATTGCTTGAAGGAAACAGCGAAGCAACTGGGAGTGAAGGCCGGCGTGCTCGTGCATCCGACGCGCCTGGCTTGCACCGGCAAGACTGCCGGGCCAAGTCTGTATCATCTGCTCGAAGTGCTCGGCAAGGAACGGGTGCTGGCGCGGCTCGAACGGGCGCTGGCTCTAATCAGATGAAAACGATTTACCGAACGCAAAACTTGCAGTAGTTTCAAACACAGTGAGTACGGCAAAAGAAATCGAAGCGGCAATACTGGCCCTTCCTCCGACGGAGCGGGAAAAGCTGGTGGCGGATTTGCCTGCGCTACTGCCGGAGTTGAACGGCGACGCCAAATGGACGGGCATCTTACATGATCCGCGTCCGCGGCGTGCGCTTTCGGCGTTGGGAGACGAGATCGAGGCGCAGTACAAGGCAAATCCGGATCAATTTCCTGAAATCAAGGACAGCGACTTCGATAAACGCCCGTGAAGTCCAGAGGAGTAAGCGGCTTCTGGAAATGTTACTGGGCGCTTCCTAACAACGTGCGCGACGCGGCCCGCGCGGCTTACAAAAAGTTTCGACAAAACCCGGCTCACCCGTCGCTCCAACTGGAGCGGTTGCGTTCCGATCCTCGCTTTTGGTCAGTGCGCGTGACACGCGACTATCGAGCGGTTGCGCAAAGATTTGAAGGCGATGTTTGGATTTGGATTTGGATTGGCAGCCACAAGGATTTTGATCGCGAGTTTCCAGTATGAAAACAGGCGCGCTTGCACATCCGACGCGTCTGGCCTGCGCAGCAAAAAGCGCTGGCCCAAGCCTGTATCACGTCCTCGAAGTGCTCGGCAAGGAACGCGTCTTGGGGCGAATGGAGCCAGCGCTTCGATACACCCTGAGCTGAATTTACAACCCAGCACACATGAGCACGGCTTACTTACCGGCGTCGTAAACTCGAATCTCCGCCGGTTTCTCGCCTCGTCGGGGCACAGCCAAATAAAACTGCTCCAGTTCGGGCGAAAAGAAGGACGTGCGCGCACCCGGCGCAGTCGAAGTTCTCTCCAACAACTTGTAATTGTCGGCATCGCGTTGTTCGATCACGTCCACGAAACCTTCGCCACCCGACACGTAAATCCGTTTGCGCTTCGCGTCGTAGAACAAATCATCGGTATCGCCGGAAATCGGAAGTTCCGTCACCGTCTTGCCTGAGGTTGTTTCCAGCACGACGAGTCGCGCCGGATTGCGGCAGCCGACGAAGAGTAGATGATCCCGTTCGTCCAACGCCATCGGGAAATTGGCCTTCGCGTCGGGCAACAACCAGGCCTCCAGCATTGTTCGTGTCTGCCGCTCAATGACGGCGACATGTCCTGCCTGGGGCACGTTGACAAAAATCCGGCTGCCCTCCTGCTCGAGTTGAAACGATTCGGGATGGCCGAGGAGTTTAATGCTGCCGGTCAGCACACCCGTCACCGGATTGACGACGCCGAGCGCGCCGTCGCCGTAGCCGACATAAACGCGGTCCAGCTTTGCGTCATAACGCAGGTTGTCGGCGTCGTCGAGCGAGCCGATGGTCACCAGGGGTTTGAATGAAGAACAGTCGTAAATCCTTAACCGGCCATCACCCCCGTTGGCCACGAAGAGAAGGTTCCCCTTGGGCAGATAGAGCAGCCCTTGGGGCTTGTTGCAGCCGGCGATGGAGCGGAGCTGCTTGCCCGCCTTAAGATCGAACACTTCAACCGTGTTGTTGCCGAGCGCGGCGACGAACAGCCTTTGTCCTTTCACGTCGATGGCGAGATGGTCGAGCCGCCCTTTCACGTCGGGCAGTCCAATCGTTTTGACAAGCTTGAGTGTCGCAGGTTCGGCTGCGCGCACCGTCATCGCGACCAGGCAGGAGAGGGCAAACCAGAATCCTCTCCTGATTGCCTCATTCAATTGTCTGGGCGCCTTCATGGTGCTCCTCAATTTTTCGTGTGCAACCGCGTGTGCCTGTGGCTTAAGTCTAATTGGCGTGAGCGGGAAAACAACTCAACATCTGCGTTCCCGGGAGGCGCGGCGCTCCTCGATTTTGCAGAAGCTGAATTCTGTGGCTATTGGGCTTTCCATGAACCGAGCAGGCTGCGGGTCGCAGACCCGCGGTCCGGACCGCGCCTCTGTGAGGCGCAGCGGTTCATGGTCCCAATGCGCGACAGAAAAGTCGTGGAGGCTACCCATGAACTGTACCCCCTCATCCCGTCCTTCTCCCCCAGCGGGGGAGAAGGTGCCCGGAGGGCGGTTGAGGGGGATTCCCACCGGTTCATGGCCCCGATTCACGTCCGATTTTTGGAGGTGTTTGCTCTCCATTAACCGGCCCCTCACCCCATCCCTCTCTCCCTCGGAGGGGGAGAGGGTGCCCGAAGGGCGGGTGAGGGGGTGGTTCATGGTCCCAATGCATGCGAAAAACGAAATGGGCTTCCCATGAACCTCATCCCCGTAGCGGCGTCTCGGCAGAGCGCCGCTGACTGTTGTTCCCACGAATTGCGGCGCTCTGCCGAGACGCCGCTACGCCAGGGTTCATGGCCCCAGCGCGCGCTTGCAAAATCGTGGGAACCATGAACATCTGGCCGGCGATTGCGCGATTTCTTGCGTTGCGACGAAACACCTCGTTGCTGCTCGGAGCGCTCGTGTTGGCGCTCACCGGCGAACGGCTTTGGCTCGGTTTCGCGCCGAAGTATCTCGAATCACTCGGCGCGGGCGTTTTCGTCATCGGACTGTTCGACGCGCTGCAAACGTTGTTGGGCGCGCTTTACGCCTATCCCGGCGGCTGGCTGACGGATCGCTGGGGACAGCGCCGCTCGCTGCTCTTGTTCAACGCGCTTTCACTGGCCGGCTACGTCCTGGTGTTGTTCTGGCAGCATTGGCTCGCCTTGGTGCTGGGCGCGTTTCTGTTCCTGGCGTGGAGCGCGTTGTCGTTGCCGGCGACCTTCACCGTCGTGGCCACCTCGCTGGAGTCCGGCCGGCACACCATGGGCATCGGTGTGCAATCCATGGTGCGTCGCGTGCCGATGATGCTCGGCCCGCTGGCAGGCGGCTGGCTGGTCAACCGGTTCGGCTGGGCGCTGGGCGTTCGATGGGCGTTGCTCGTGTGCATTTCACTGGCGTTGTTCACGGCGCTGTTTCAATGGTTCATGGTCGAACCGCGAGGTTCATCTGCTGAAACCAAAGGAGCGGCGACCCCCGCGCGGCCAGCGACTTTTGTCGAGGTGGTAAAATCGTTTTCGCCGGCGCTGCGCGAACTGTTGGTCAGCGACATCCTGATCCGGTTTTGTGAGCGGATTCCGTATGCCTTCGTGATTTTATGGGCGATGAATCACGGCGGATTGAACGCGCAACGATTCAGCTACCTTGTGGCCATCGAAATGGGCAGCGCCATGCTCTGCTACGTTCCGGTCGCGCACCTGGCCGACAAATATGGGCGCCGTCCGTTTGTGCTGGTGACGTTCGTGTTCTTCACTCTATTCCCGGTGACACTGCTTTTGGCGGACAATTTCTTCTGGCTCGCGGCGGCGTTCGCGGTTCGCGGGTTGAAGGAATTTGGGGAGCCGGCGCGCAAAGCGCTCATCATTGCCGAAGCGCCGGCTGAAGCGCGCTCGCGCGCGTTCGGCGCGTATTACCTGATTCGTGATTGTGTTGTGACCAGTGGTTCATTTCTCGGCGCGTGGCTCTGGAGCATCAGTCCGCGAACGAATTTTATCGGCGCGGCCAGTTGTGGCGCTTTGGGCACGTTGTGGTTCTGGTGGTTTGTTTTTCGGCGACCGCAGAAAGGTTGACGGTCCAAGCGAGGCAAGGCAAAACTCCATGCGACGGGCATGACCACGGCCAATAGAATCACCATCTTCCGCATTCTGCTGGTGCCGTTCTTCATTGTGGAAGTGTTGAGTTACGTCGAGCGCGGCGAGGAATGGCACCGGTATCTGTCGATTGGAGCGTTTTTGACGGCGGCCATTTGTGACGGTGTGGACGGCTACATCGCGCGCCGGTACAACCAACGGAGCGAGTTGGGAGCGATCCTCGATCCGCTGGCCGACAAACTATTGCTGGTAGCCGGGATTGTTCTGTTGAGTTTGCATCATGAACAGTATCTGCCGCATCTGCCGCTCTGGCTCACGGCGACCGTCATCAGCCGCGACGTGCTGTTGCTGCTCGGCCTGGCGGTGATTTACTACGCGTGCGGGAAAGTGACCGTGAAACCGCACATCATTGGTAAGGCGTCCACCGTGTTGCAAATGGTCGCGGTAT
>QHOP01000294.1 GCA_003219345.1 Verrucomicrobiota bacterium | reverse complement strand
TGCGTAACATCGCGGCAGTGACGACCGCCGTGGCCAACGGCGACCTGTCCAAGAAAATCACCGTCGATGTCAAAGGCGAAATCCTTGAATTGAAGAACACCATCAACACGATGGTGGACCAGCTCAGCTCCTTCGCTGCCGAAGTGACGCGCGTGGCCCGCGAAGTGGGCACCGAAGGCAAGCTGGGCGGACAGGCGGAAGTCAAAGGCGTGGCCGGCACCTGGAAGGACTTGACCGACAACGTGAACTTCATGGCCGGCAACCTCACTTCCCAGGTGCGCAACATCGCGGCCGTGACGACCGCTGTCGCGAACGGCGACCTGTCCGAGAAAATCACCGTCGATGTCAAAGGCGAAATCCTCGAATTGAAGGACACCATCAACACCATGGTGGACCAACTCCGCTCCTTCGCGTCGGAAGTGACGCGCGTGGCCCGCGAGGTGGGCACCGAAGGCAAGCTGGGCGGCCAGGCCGATGTCAAAGGCGTTTCGGGCACGTGGAAAGACCTGACCGACTCGGTCAATTCGATGGCCGGTAACCTGACCAATCAGGTGCGCGGCATCGCCAAGGTCGTCACCGCCGTGGCCAACGGCGACTTGAAACGCAAACTGCTGGTCGAAGCCAAAGGCGAAATCGCCGAGCTGGCCGACACGATCAACGGCATGATCGATACTCTGGCCACTTTCGCGGACCAGGTGACCACGGTGGCGCGTGAAGTGGGGGTGGAAGGCAAGTTGGGCGGTCAGGCCAGTGTGCCCGGTGCGGCCGGCACCTGGAAGGACCTCACTGACAACGTCAATCAGTTGGCGGCGAATCTCACCACCCAGGTGCGCGCGATTGCCGAGGTGGCCACCGCCGTGACCAAAGGCGACCTCACCCGTTCCATCGCCGTGGAAGCGCTGGGCGAAGTGGCCGCCCTCAAGGACAACATCAATGAGATGATTCGCAACCTCAAAGACACCACCCTCAAGAACAGCGAGCAGGACTGGCTCAAGACCAACCTGGCCAAGTTCTCGCGCATGTTGCAGGGGCAAAAGGACCTGTTAGCAGTCGGCAAACTCATCCTCTCGGAATTGGCGCCGGTGGTTTCGGCCCAGCAGGGAGTTTTCTACACCATGGACTCGTCCAAAGACGATGCTTACCTGAAGCTCCTGGCCAGTTACGCCTATCGCGAACGCAAGAACGCCGACAACAAGTTCAAGCTCGGCGAAGGGCTGGTGGGCCAATGCGCGTTGGAGAAAGAAAAAATTCTCTTGCGCAATGTGCCCGAAGACTACGTCGCGATCAGTTCCGGACTGGGGGACGCCCAGCCGCTGAACATCATCGTGCTGCCGGTGGTGTTTGAAGGACAGGTCAAGGGCGTGATGGAACTGGCCTCCTTCGATCAGTTCAGCCCTACGCACCAGGCGTTTCTGGATCAACTCACCGAAGAGCCAGCAGGAGGAATTACAGCAGACCAACCAGCAATTGGCCGAGAAAGCCAAGTTGTTGGCCGACCAGAACGTGGAAGTGGAACGCAAGAACCGCGAAGTGGAACAGGCCCGCCAGGCGCTGGAGGAGAAGGCCCGCCAATTGGCGCTGACTTCCAAGTATAAATCGGAATTCCTGGCCAACATGTCGCACGAACTCCGCACGCCGTTGAACAGCCTGTTGATTCTCTCCGACGAGCTGTCGCGGAACAAAGACCAGAACCTCATGCCCAAACAGGTGGAGTTTGCCCGGACCATTCATTCGTCGGGCAACGATCTGTTGTCTTTGATCAACGACATCCTCGATCTCTCCAAGATCGAATCAGGCACGGTGATCGTGGACGCCGGGGAGGTGGCCTTCCGGGATTTGCAGGACTACGTGGAGCGGACCTTCCGGCACGTGGCCGACGCCAGGAAATTGGCCTTCGATGTGGAATTGGCGCCTCATCTGCCGCGCGCTGTTTACACCGATGCCAAGCGGCTGCAGCAAATCC
The DNA here is from genome assembly GCA_003219345.1 of Verrucomicrobiota bacterium. Taxonomy (GTDB): domain Bacteria; phylum Verrucomicrobiota; class Verrucomicrobiia; order Limisphaerales; family AV2; genus AV2. The sequence goes on along the minus strand of QHOP01000294.1, from coordinate 13,205 downwards.
TCAAGAATCTGCTCTCCAATGCGTTCAAATTCACCGAGACAGGCAAGGTCACCTTGTCGGTCGCGTCGGTCAGCGAGGGCTGGAGTTCCGACAACGCGCCGCTTAACCGCGCCAAATCCGTTCTGGCGTTGTCGGTGAGCGACACCGGCATTGGCATCGCACCGGACAAGCAACAGATCATCTTCGAGGCGTTTCAACAGGCCGACGGCAGCACCAGCCGCAAATACGGCGGCACAGGCCTTGGGCTGGCCATCAGCCGCGAACTGGCCCGGTTGCTGGGCGGGGAGATTCGCCTGGTCAGCACACCCGGCGCGGGCAGCACGTTCACCCTTTATTTGCCGCAATCCTATGTGCCAGCCAAGCGCGAGCGGACGCAAGCTGCGGCCCTGATCGACCAGCCCGCGCTCTCGAATCCGCCCGGGGGAGAATTGTCCGTCCTCGCGACCGAATCGGCCCCGCTCCCGGCCTTAAAATTCAGCGATGACCGCGACCAAATCGAGCCGGGAGACCGCGTGGTATTGATCGTGGAAAACGACTCGCGCTTCAGCCCGATCCTCCTGGAGGCGGCGCGCGAGCAGGGTTTCAAAGGAGTGATTGAGGCGCGTGGCGCCGATGCGCTGGCCCGGGTGCAGGAACGCAAGCCCAGCGCCATTACGCTCGATATCAACCTGCCCGACATGAACGGTTGGACCGTATTGGCCAGATTGAAGGACGATGTCCACAGCCGCCACATTCCCGTGCATCTGATCACCGGTGAAGACGAACGAGAGCGCGGTTTGCGAATGGGCGCGATCGGCGCGTTGATCAAGCCGCTGCAAAACAAGGAGCGTCTCACGGAGGTCTTTTGCAGAATCAAGAACCGCCTCGAAACGCGGACGAAGCATTTGCTGGTGGTTCAACACGATGAAGCTCAGCGCCGCCAGATCATCGAGCTCGTCGGCGGCGAGGGCCTCCAGATGTCACTCGCCGGCACCGGCCAGGAGGCCCTGGCGGCTCTAAAAGACAAACCTTTTTCAGCCGCGGTGGTGTCGCTCGATCTGCCCGACGCAAAGGGATTCGAGCTGATTGAGGAGATAAAGAATGATCCGCACCTCGCCGACGTCCCGCTCATCCTGTTTCTCACGAGGGAATTGACACGAAAAGAGGAGAGCCACTTGAAGCGGCTCAGCCAGACAATGAATCTGAGAGAGGCGCGCTCGCTCGAGCGTCTCCTCGATGAGACCACCTTGTTCCTGCATTGCGACGTGTCCCGGCTGCCGGAAGCCAAACGTCAAGCGTTGGAAAAGCTCCGACAGACCGACACCGTGCTGGCAGACAAGAAGGTGTTGATCGTGGATGATGACATCCGAAACATTTTTGCCATGACAAGCCTGCTGGAACGCTATCAGATGCAGGTCTTTTCTGCCGAGACCGGCAAGGCTGCGCTGGACATATTGCAAACAACTCCGGACATGGATGTGGTCCTGATGGACATCATGATGCCGGAGATGGACGGCTACGACACGATGCGTGCCATTCGGAAATTTGCCAAATTCCGCGCGCTGCCTGTCATTGCCCTGACGGCCAAGGCCATGAAGGGAGACCGGGAAAAATGCATCGATGCCGGCGCTTCGGATTACATCGCGAAACCGGTGGACACCGCCGAACTGCTCTCGATGCTCCGCCTTTGGCTCTATCGGTAAGTTCACTCATGATCGCGAACCTTCAGACTACACCGTTCGCCCTGGAGACGGATGTCCAGGAAATTTTGAGCGCGGAGACGTCAGATTCCTATCAGGCCAAGGACCGGGCCAACATCCTGCTGGTGGATGATCGCGAGGACAAGCTCCTGGCGATGGAGGCCATTCTTGACGACCTGGGGCAGAACATGGTCAAGGTCTCGTCCGGCAGAGAAGCGCTAAGATGTTTATTACAGCGGGATTTCGCCGTCATTCTGCTTGATGTCAACATGCCGGGAATGGATGGATTCGAGACCGCCTTCCTCATTCGGCAGCGCAAAAGCTCGGAACATACGCCGATCATTTTCGTCACGGCCATCAGCGATACCGAGACGCATGTCTCCCGGGGCTATTCATTGGGGGCGGTGGATTATATTCTCACGCCCGTTGTGCCGGAAGTCCTGCGGACGAAAGTCTCGGTCTTTGTTGAGTTGTTCAAGAAAACCGCGCAGATAAAGCGACAGGCTGAACGGCTGCGCCAGGCGCACGATGAGCTGGAAATTCGCGTCAACGAGCGAACGATTGAACTGGCTGTCGCGAACGCGTCCCTGCATGCGGAAATCGCCGAACGTCAGCGCGCGGAGGAGCAAATCCGCAAACTGAATGTTGAACTGGAGCAGCGGGTTTTGGACCGCACGGCCGAACTGGCCGCAGCCAATCAGGAGTTGGAAACGTTTACTTATTCCGTCGCCCACGATCTGCGAGCCCCGTTGCGCCAGATTCATGGTTTATCACAGATCGTGGAGGAGGATTTCGCCTCCCAGATGCCCGCCAAAGCACTAGAGTATTTGAGAAAAATCGGGCAGCGGGGCAAAGACATGGGGCAAATGGTGGATGACCTCCTCAAACTGTCCCGGATTGTAAAACAGGACTTCAGCCGGCAATGGATCGGATTAAAATCCATCGTTGATGAAGCAGTGGCCGGAATCATGTTGGAAACGGAGGGCCGGCAGATCGAATGGCGAATAGGCGATCTCCCGTCCGTGGCGTGTGATCCCGGTCTGATGCGGCAGGTGTTCTCCAATTTGCTCTCCAACGCCGTCAAATACACCAGGCCTCGCGACAAAGCCGTGGTTGAAGTGGGGCAAGTGAAGGTCAATGATGAGGCCGCCATCTTCGTTCGTGATAACGGCGTTGGTTTCAACATGGAGTATGTGGACAAATTGTTCGGAGTGTTTCAACGCCTGCACGGTGCTGAAGACTTTGAGGGCACCGGCGTTGGATTGGCCATCGTGGCGCGGGTGATTCACAAGCATGGCGGGCGAATATGGGCGGAGGGAAAAGTGGACAAAGGCGCCACCTTCTACTTCACGCTGGAACAGGGAGAAAAAATCTGACGCTGATCGCGGGAATTTTCGCTCGTCCTCATGGTCCTCCTCCTTCTCGTCCTCATCAGTTTCGAGGCTTTTCGAGGACGAACCCTACGTCGGGTGGCGGTTCGGATTGTTATCCTGGCGCATGACATCAAGAACTTGCAACCGAGCCTCAGAGCGACCCTGGCGGAGCCACAACCCGCGAATCGGACGCTTGCGCTCGTCGAAGGCTCTTTGGTAGGTTGAACGCCGTGTTTGCGAGTGCGAACAGATTTGGTGCCACGTGCAAGCCCGGCTTTTCTACGGATTGCATCGCGTTTCATCTGCTGACTCCGGCACAGCTTCTGGCGCACGTGCTGGAGTGCGGTTCATTCGTAACCAGTTGAATAAAAGTTTGCCCGCGTGGCGGAATTGGCAGACGCGCTAGATTCAGGTTTGCGTTTTCATCGATTTCCCACCCTTTCTCTTACTTTCTCTTGTCGCGCCCAACGCATTGACAATACGGATGATAATGGACTTTCTGCGCTTCGGTATGGGCCAATCGAACAGAACCGGAAACTAGCACAAAAACTAGCACAACTCAGAAATGCAATCTTGCATATGTTACTCCGTTTCCGACAGCCAAACTTGGGCCTTCAAGTGAAACGCGGCAGAAGTCTAGACAATCTTTCTCTGCACACTCAACCGCTGCTGAAAATAAATGTGCGTTTCATAAAGACGCCGCTCCACTGATTGTGGAATCGAAAGTCAGAAACGGATCTGGCGGCTTCACGAACTAAGCGATGCGATGGCCTTCACTTCGGCGTAGGTCAGGCGGATCATTTATAGAAATGTTTGTCACGGGCATCCGGCTCACGCATCATAAGGACGGACGTTGTCGTTGGAATCCGATGAACAAGCTAGGCCGCAATGATCCCTGCCCCTGCGGCAGCGGGAAAAAATACAAACAATGCTGTCTCTCGCGGGAGCAAGCCGCGCGGCCCCGCGCGGGCGCCCTGGAGCGCCCCGACTATCATTTGACCAATTACGCCATGGGGATCTATCGGGCAATGGTCATTAAAGATCCGGCGGGGGCCATCCGGTTTTTTGAAAGGGCGGTGAAAATCTTGCCGCCTTTCCCCGAAGCGCATTTCAACCTGGGCAACGCCGCCCGGCAGGCATTCGACATTCCCAAAGCCGTGGCAGCGTATCGGGCGGTCGAGCGATACGCTCAAGACGACGGGATTGCGGAGATGGCGCGCAAGGAACTTGAGGTGCTGGAGAAGATTCTGCTCAACACCACTGCTTTTCCGACCCTGGATGCTTATGTGGCCAACGCCCAACTCTTTGACCGCGCGTTCCAGTTCCTGACTGACCGGCAATTCGAGCAGGCGGTCGAATTGTTCAAGCGCGTTTTGAGCGAGAATCCGACACACGTTCAATCCTACGGAAACTTGGCTCTGGCCTACGCCGGATTGGGCCGGCGGTCCGATGCCATGGCGTGTTTTGATCGCGCTTTGGAGCTGGACTCTCGATATCAGCCGGCGCTTTTGAACCGGCGCGTGATGGCGCAAATGCGGGAAGGGGAGCCGTTCATCCCGGAGGCAGTCCAAGAGGTGCAGTTTTATGCCGAGCGACTTCGCAACCAGCCCGGCCGCGGCGGTTCAGACGCCGCGCGGATTTGACGGCGGTTTCGTTCGAGCGCGCGTGGAACAACCGAATGCCGCGATTGCCGAGCGGCAAAAGAAAATCAGCGATCCAATTCTTGTCAGTCCAACCACAAGTGGACCACCATAACGGCATGACAGTGAAACGGACAAAGCCGGTCAGCCTCGAAGAACTTTGGGATTACGAAGACAAAAACCCGGTTGTCTTCGCCTCGCCAAGGGCGTTGGCCGAAGCGCGATTGATTGCCCGGTTGGAACGCACGAAACGCAATCAGCGCCACGCTCAGGCGAATGGCGACTCCCGCCGACACAAAGCCGTCGCCGCCTGATTTTCGGCAAATCCTCTATCGCGCCGTGGAGCAGGATCCGCAACCGTTCTGATTCATGCTCTGGGCGCAGGCTATGACGTGTTTGCTGTCACCGATGCTTCCGGTGGCGTCAGTGTCGAAGCTCATGAGCGGGCCATTCAACGCATGGTGCAAGCGGGCGCTGTTCCGATTACTTGGATGGCCGTGTTGAGCGAGTGGCAGCGGGATTGGGTACGTGAAGAGAGCATAGTCTATCAAGGCGAGTTCGAGCATCGCGATTGCAGTGGCGGCGGCGGCAAAATCGGTCCGGGCGATGTGCAATGGATGACCGCTGGACGCGCCGGTTGCAAACCGACCCTCGCCTTCCGTCACGACCTCGGGTGTGATGGGCGCGTGCAACCGACATCACGCCGAACGAAAGTCCCTTCGTATATTCTCCAGCGATGGAAGTTGGATGACTCCTGTTTCTCTCGGCTTGAAAATCCTTTGTCCAATTTTGCGGCAAAGCCGGAAGTATTGGTAGAATCTCTTTGATGTCACCTGATTCGACGCGGTTTGAGGATCCGAGCGCTTCGCAGCAGCGGTTTCTTTCGCTGTTTCTGCGCAGTGAACGGGAGATCTTTCGTTATGTGGCGGCACTGGTGCCGAACGTGGCGGACGCGGAGGACATCGTGCAGCAAACCGCGCTTTCGCTTTGGGAAAAATTCGACGCCTACGATCCGAGCCAGCCGTTTACACCGTGGGCCTGCCGGTTTGCACTGAATAAAGCGAAGCAATGGATTGAGCGACGAAAGCGCTGGCAGGCGCTCCTCGATGGTGGACTGGCTGACGAATTGGCGCAGCGACGCGAAGAATTGCGGCCGGAATTGGAAACGCGGCTGAGGCATTTGGAAGGTTGCCTCGCCAAATTGCCTGACGAGCAGCGTTCGCTGGTGGAAGGCTACTACTACCGCCGCGACGGCATTGAGAAGCTCGCAGAAAACTCGGGACGAACGGTTGCGGCTACTTACAAGACCCTTCAGCGGATTCGCCAGGCACTTCAGGTTTGCGTCGAGCACGCAGCCAAACCCGAAGGAGTTGCATGAAGATCGGTTTTCCTTCGCCCGAATTCGATGATGCGGTGGCGGCCGTTTGTCACGGCTCGGCGGTCGATGAGCAAGCGCGCGCGTTGAATGAGCTACTGCGAAGCAATGCTGGCGCGCGGGACGAATACATTCTGCGTCTCGAACTCCATTCACGCTTGGCGTCCGATGCCGACCTGTTCGCTTCAGTGGAATCCGCTCCTTCTGTTGTCAGGGGCGGCGCCAGAATCACGCCCTTTCAAAACGTTCTTTCTCCCCAAAATCCCGCGCGTCGTCAGAGCCGACGGAAAGTTTGGGCCATTGCATTGGCTGCCTGTTTTGCCTTGCTTGCAGCCGGAGTGTGGGGTTTCCGACTCGTGCGGCCACCGGAACGAACCCTCACGACCAGCAAAGCCGTCGCGATGCTGAACCGGACGGCGGACGCGCAATGGAGCGGGCGCGCAGAAATTCCGCGCTTGGGCGCTCCTCTGGAGCCGGGCTGGCTGCGGCTTGAGGCGGGTTTGGCGCAGGTGGTTTTTTACAGCGGCGCGCGAGTGGTCGCTGAAGGACCGGCAGAACTCCAACTCATTTCTCCGAACGAGGCATCCTGCCGGCACGGACGGATCGTCGATTTGGGAACGTCATTCGGGTTGGATGTGAAGGATCGGCGAACCGAACTGCATCTGTTCAAAGGCAAAGTGAAGTTGCGGACTGGCGCGAACGCGGCGGAGCAGACTTTGCGGGAAGGTTCGGGCGCGCTGATAGAGAATGCACGCGCGGCCCGCCTCATCGCCGCCAATCCGGCAGCGTTCGCTTCGCTGTTCGATTTGCAGGCGAGGTCGGTAGCAGCGGAGGCGCGACGGTTGGATCAATGGCGGAGTGCTTGCAAACGTCTCAAGACCGATCCTTCCCTGCTGGTTCACTTCGATTTCGAGAACGTCGCGCCTTCCGGCTGGCAGCTTCGTAACGCGGGCGACCGCCGCGCCGGCGTGTCTGATGCCACGATTGTGGGTTGTCAGTGGGCGGAAGGCCGTTGGCCGGAAAAGAAAGCCTTGGAGTTTCACAGCGTGGGCGACCGCCTGAGATTGAACGTTCCGGGAGAGTTCGAGTCGTTGACCTTTTCCGCCTGGGTCTCTGTCAAAGGTCTGGATCGAAAGATCAACTCGCTCTTCATGAGCGATGGATTCGAGGCACGAACCGTTCACTGGCTGATCCGTCGCGACGGCGTGTTGGGGCTGACGGTCATCGACACGGGCACGGACAGTCGTCAGATCGTCGCCAGCCCGGCCGTGGTCACGTTGGAGAAGTTTGGAACGTGGCTGCACCTAGCTGTCGTGCTCGACGGCAAGGGAAAGCGGGTGGTGCATTACGTCAACGGAGCCCCGGTCAGCGAGCACGCCCTAAAGATCGCACCGCCTTTCCGCATCGGCGCGGCGGAGTTGGGCAACTGGAATGCCAAAGGCCTCCCGGAGAACGACCCTTTCATGATTCGGAATTTCAGTGGCGCGATGGACGAATTCTGCGTGTTCAGCCGGGCACTGGACGGCCACGAAATCCGCGCACTGTATTCCCAGGGCAAACCGCAGCCTGATTCCGTCGCTGCGCAAAAAAGGTACTGACTCACAATTCTCAACCCGCCGTTTAACCCAAACACCAACATGAAAACAAAACTTTCGCTCCTTGCGTTTGCTTCGATTGTGTCGGGCCAGCTTTGTGTGGCTCAAGACAAGCCGCCGGCCGATGATTGGAAGCCCGCGCCATCCAATCAGGCGGGCAAACAATATCCGCAGGTCAACTCGGAAGGCCGCGTCAAATTCCGCATCGTCGCGCCCAAGGCGCAGAGCGTCGGCGTGAGTTTCAGAGACAGCAGTGCTTTTACGAAGGGTGAGGACGGCGCGTGGACCGGTTACACACGGCCGCTCGACGAAGGCTTTCACTATTACACGCTCAACATCGATGGAGCTGAAGTTCCGGATCCGAACAGCCACTATTTCTACGGCGCCGGACGCTGGGGCAGTGCTGTCGAGGTGCCCGCGAAGGATGCGGACTTCTACGCGCTCAAGAACGTGCCACATGGACAACTCCGCGAAATTTACTACTTCGCGCAAACCAGCAACACAAACCGCCACTGTTTCGTTTACACGCCGCCGGATTACGACAAGGACGCGAGCAAGCGTTACCCGGTGCTCTATCTGCAACACGGCGCGGGCGAAGATGAAACCGGCTGGGGCAGGCAGGGACTCGCCAGCTTGATCATGGATAACTTGATCGCCGAGGGTAAAGCGAAGCCCTTCATCATCGTGATGGAGAACGGCGGGAACATTGGACCGCGCCGAACAAATACTGCGCCGAGCACCGCCGGCGCGACGAACGCTGCTACCGCAAGTGCACCGAGCGATGGCGGGTCTTTCGATGGGTGGGATGCAGACACGCGCCATCACGCTTGCGCACCTCGACAAGTTTTCACACATCGGCGTCTTCAGCGGCGGCAGCATTGCTGTGACGAACATCACCGATATGGCTGCCTTCAAGGAGAAGGTGAAACTCGTGTTCATCAGTTACGGCAGCCGCGAACTTGGCGGCGACCGCACCAACCGCGGCGGCGATCCCAAGGCGAACACCGAAGCGCTCAAAGCGGCTGGCGTAAACGCACATTTCTACGTCTCCCAAGACACCGCGCACGAATGGCAGAGCTGGCGGCGCAGCCTGCGCGAGTTCGCACCGCTGTTATTCAAGAATTGAATTCAACTCCAAGCAACCAACGACACATGAAAACTCACATCACATTCCTGACCCTTGTGGTCTTTTCACTCTCTGCTCTTTCGGCGGATGTCACCGGCACGTGGAAAGCCGAATTCAACACGCAGCGCGGATTGCAGAAATACACGTTCGCGCTCAAACAGGACGGCACGAGCGTCACTGGCAAAGCCAACGTTGAACGCGATGGCGAAAAGCGCGAAGCCGAGTTAAAGGAAGGCAAGGTTGAAGGTGACACCGTAACGTTCGTCGAGCCCCTGAAGATTCAGGACAACGAACTCCGCATCACCTATACCGGCAAGATTGCGGGCAACGAAATTAAGTTCACGCGCAAGGTCGGGGACTTTGGCTCTTCGGAGGCGACGGCGAAACGCGAGGGAGCAAAAGCAGAAGCAGCAGCGCCCCAAACCACATCAGCGAGTGCCAGTTCCACCAATGCGGCCGAAGGCCGCCGTGGTCGCGGGTTTGGCGGCCCAATCGAGTTGAAGCCGGACGACAAACCGGCCTTTCCGAATCCGCCAGAGGGTTTCGACAAACCGCGCGACGGAATCGAACGCGGCAAACTCGAAAGGGTCGATTACGAGTCAAAGACCGTTGGCGTAAAACGCTGGATGCAGGTTTACACGCCGCCCGGTTATTCCAAAGACAAGAAGTATCCCGTGCTGTATTTGCTCCACGGCATAGGCGGCAATGAGCGAGAGGAGTGGGCCAAGGGCGGTGTCCCCCATGTGATTCTCGACAATCTAATCGCGGACAAAAAGATCGAGCCGATGATCGTCGTCCTTCCCAACGGCAACGCGACGACCAACAGGGCGACGACTGACTCAGGTGGAAGCGGCGGGCGCCGCGGCTTCGGGGACTTAACCGGCTGGGGAAAACCTTTCGAAAACGATCTGATCAAGGACATCATTCCCTTCATCGAGTCGCACTACTCGGTGAAAGCCGAGCGCGAGAGCCGCGCGCTGGCCGGACTTTCAATGGGCGGCGGGCAGTCGCTCAACATCGGTCTGGCCAACCTCGACACACTTGGGTGGATCGGCGGCTTCTCCTCCGCACCGAATACGAATCCACCCGAACAACTCGTGCCCGACCCCGACAAGGCGACGAAGCAACTGAAACTTCTCTACCTCTCCTGCGGCAACAAGGACGGGTTGATCCGCATCAGCCAGGGCGTCCATGCCTACTTGAAGGAGAAGAATATGCCGCATATCTGGCACGTGGATGATCACGCACATGACTTCCAACATTGGAAGAAGGGGCTCTACAACTTCTCGCAGTTGATTTTCAAACCGACGACGAAGTGACGACGACACGAGGGCCATTCACTTTCTTCAGGGGGGAACGGCCAACTTGGCCGTTCTTGGCGGCAACCTGCCGCCAAGTCGAGCGCGCGGAAACGATCACCGTCGTCGGACTCACACTTGCGCTAGGCTGTCGGCTGGTAGCCCGACAGAACGGGCCAGTGGGCCGTGCCACCCAGATTTCCTTCTCTCACGAACACTGGTGATTCCTAAATGAACAACCTGAAACAAATCCTGATTCTTCTAACGGGAGGACTGCTTACCCTCAATACGTTTGCGGCGGAAACAACGGAACGGCCGATCCATGTGCTCTCTTTGGGACCAGTGGAAGCGGGACGTTCTGGTCCGCGAGGCGGTGGCTTTGGCGGCGGCGGTCCGCGCACGAACTACGTTCATCTGCCCGGCCAAACTTTGGCGCCGGAAGCGCTCTACTTCGATCATCTCACCACGCTCACCAAGCTCACCGACGCGTATCTGAAGCACTTTGACGTTGTCGTGCAGGTAATGCCGGACGGGGACTTCAGCGCGGCCCAGCGGAAGATGGTCGACAGTTTCAAGAGCGCAGGCAACGCGCTGCTTAAATACACCGAGCGTCCGACGGATGCCGTGTTGCGTGAAGCTGTCCTGAGTGGCGTCAGCAAAAAGGCCAAGTCAGCGTGGGAAGCGTTGCTCGCCTCGCGTCCTCCATTGCAGCGTCTGCCGGGCGAGGTGCCGAATTACGAGCGCCGTCCGGAGCCGGTGAAGTATCAGGCGCCGCTCTCACCAAAGGACAGCATGCGCTACACGCAAGTCCCGGCGGATTTCGATCTCCAGCTCTTCGCTGCGGAACCGGACGTCGTGAAGCCCATCTACATGGCGTGGGACGAGCGCGGACGCGCCTGGGTGGTGGAGGCGCTTGATTATCCCCACGGTCTCATTGCCGACGGCGAGCCGGGCAAGGCCAAGATTAAAATCTGCGAAGACACCGACGGCGACGACAAGGCGGACAAGTTCACCATCTTCGCCGACAAGTTGAACCTCGCGACGGCGCTGGTGTTCGTGAACGGCGGCATCATCGTCTCTGAAGCGCGCCACATGCTTTTCCTCGCGGACACGAACCGTGACGACAAGGCGGATGTGCGCGAAGCCCTGCTTCCCGGTTGGGGCGTGGGTGACTCACACGCGATGCAGAGCAGTCTCGCGCGCGGTTTCGATAACTGGCTTTACGGTGCAGTGGGCTACTCGAATTTCCGCGGCAACGCCGGCGGCAAAGACCTTCAGTTCGGGCAAGGCATCTTCCGTTTCAAGGCGGATGGCTCCGCGCTCCAATTCCTTCATCAGTTCAACAACAACACGTGGGGCTTTGGCCTCAACGCTGCCGGCGATGTCTTCGGCTCAACGGCCAACGGAAATCCGTCGTTCTACGGCTACCTTCCCGCCCACATCCTGAACCCGACGCAGCCTGGCTTTGGCCGGCGCGGCGGTAACGGCTTTCGCCCGGGCTACCGGCTGGATTCAACCAACCTGGCCGACAGCGCTGCTGCCAATGTTCGCCGGTTGCCCTCCGCCAAGTCGCTCGCCCCCGGCATGCGCATGCATCCCAACACGCCGAACGTCCGCATGGTGGATAACTTCGGCGGCTACACGGCCGCGTCGGGCCACGCCTTCATGGTCAGCGACGCGTTGCCGGCGCGCCTCCACGACAAAGCGCTGGTGACTGAGCCCGAATGGATGTCGCCCATCTTCGCCGAGGTCGGCCCGGACGGCGCGGTTTGGATGATTGATTTCTACAGCTTCGTCATCCAGCACAATCCCACGCCGAGCATTCAATCGGCAGGCATCCAGGCCACGACCGGTCGCGGCGGCGCCTATATCACCGAGAACGATCTGCGCGACCAAACGCACGGTCGCATTTATCGCGTCGTGTGGAAGGACGGCCCGAAGAGTTCCATTAAATCGCTCGCCAACGCGAAGTCGCCCGAGCTCGTCGCCGCGCTCGACAGTGGCAACCAATTCTGGAGCCTCACGGCGCAGCGCCTGATTGTTGACAACAAGATCAAGGATGCCGCGCCCGCCCTGAAGAAACGCGTGACGTCTGGCACGGGCGGCAAAGGCGCGATTCATGCGCTCTGGTCGCTTGAAGGCATCGGCGCTCTCAACAAGGACACGCATCAAAAAGCGTTGCTCGACAAAGACGCCGCGCTGCGCCGCAACGCAATTCGCGCGTTGCCCGCGAATGAAGCGGGACGCCAGCTTTTCTTCAGCAGCGCCATCATTCAGGATCCTGATTTGCTCACGCGCCAGGTTGCCTTCGTGAAGCTCGCGGAGTTTCCGACCATTCCCGAAATCCAAACCGTGGTCGCGCAACTGCCGCGCGTGGCCGCCAACATGAGCGACCCGTTCCTGAGCGACACGCTGACCTTGCTGGGACGCATCCACAAAGTCGCCGTCGGTGAAAACGAAGTGAAGGTGACCGCGGGCGATGTGAAGCGGGGGGAAGATTTGTTTTACCACAGCCCAGTCGCCGCGTGCGCTTCCTGCCACAGGGTCAACGGCAAGGGCGGCGACGTCGGTCCGATCCTCGACGGCATCGCCGTGCGCAGCGACAAGTCCTATATTGAGGAAAGCCTCATGGACCCGAACGCGAAGTTCGCCAAAGGATTTGAGAGCCTGACGATTTCGCCCATGCCGCCGCTCGGTGTGCTGCTGAAAGAACAGGAGCTTGCCGATATCCTGGCCTATCTTCAAACGCTGACCACGCCTCCAAAGGATGGCGTGACGGTCCCGGTGAAGAAGGCCAATCTTTACGAGTAATTGTGAAGAATCTATTCTCCACTGCGGCGCTTGGCTTGTTGCTGTGTCTCGAGATGTCGAACGCCAGCGCGGCGGATGCCTTCAAACCGGACCGGGAGGGATACATTCGCCATTGGGTCATGCTCGCCCCAATCTCTCTCCCGGAAGGAGAGACCGGCTCGGAGGCGATCTTCAAAGAACAGATCAAGGACGAAGCCGCGCTTCGACCCAAGGCTGGCGACAAGATCAAGGTCGGCGGGAAGGAATTGACCTGGCAGAATATCACCGCCTCGACCAATTACTTCGACTTCACCGCAATTGTGAAGTTC
>QHOP01000293.1 GCA_003219345.1 Verrucomicrobiota bacterium | reverse complement strand
TCGCAAATCGTAATTCGTAAATCCGACCATGGCCGACAAAACCGTTACCCCGCCCGCCGGCGGCAAAATCATCAACCAAAACGGCAAACTGAACGTGCCGGACAATCCCATCCTCCCGTTCATTCGCGGCGACGGCACCGGGCCGGATATCTGGGCCGCCAGCCAGCGCGTGTTCGATGCCGCGGTGCTGAAAGCCTATGGCAGCAAACGCAAGGTCGCCTGGTTCGAGGTGTTCGCCGGCGAAACCGCGTTCAAGAAGTTCAACAACTGGCTGCCGGACGACACTGTCGAGGCGTTCAAGGAATTTCTCGTCGGCATCAAAGGCCCGCTCACCACGCCGGTCGGCGGCGGCATCCGCTCGCTGAACGTCGCGTTGCGCCAGATGCTCGACCTCTATGTTTGCCTGCGCCCGATGCAGTACTTCACCGGTGTGCCCTCGCCCGTGAAGCATCCGGAGAAAGTGGACATGGTCATCTTCCGGGAGAACACCGAGGACATTTACGCCGGCATCGAGCACGCCGGCGGCACGCCCGAGGCGCAGAAAATTCTGGACTTCATGGCGAAGGAGTTTCCGAAGGATTTTAACAAAGTGCGTTTCGGCACGAAGCAGAAGGCCGAGGAATTCTGGAAGACGGTTGGCGCAAAAGATTTTCCGAGCGACGTGCGCGTCGGCATCGGCATCAAGCCGGTGAGCTACAGCGGCAGCGTGCGGCTGATTCACAGCGCGATTTCATACGCCATCAAGTTCAAGCGCAAAAGCGTGACGCTGGTGCACAAGGGGAACATCATGAAATTCACCGAAGGCGCGTTTCGCGACTGGGGCTATCAGGTCGCGAAGCAATACTTCGGCGCGGTGGAAATCGACGGCGGACCGTGGTGCAAAATACCCGCAGGCAAGCCGGGCGCGGGCATCGTCATCAAGGACGCCATCGCGGACATCACGCTCCAGCAGGTGCTCACGCGCCCTGAAGATTTCGATGTTATTGCCACGCTGAATTTGAACGGTGATTACCTCAGCGATGCCCTCGCGGCGCAAGTGGGAGGCATCGGCATCGCCCCCGGCGGCAACATCAATTACATCTCGGGCCACGCGATCTTTGAAGCCACGCACGGCACAGCGCCGAAATACGCGAGCCAGGACAAGGTGAATCCCGGCAGCGTCGTGCTCAGCGGCGAAATGATGTTTCGTTACCTGGGCTGGACGGAAGTCGCCGATCTCATCATCAAAGGTTTAAACGGCGCGATTGCGTCGAAGCGCGTCACTTACGACTTCGCGCGTTTGATGGAAGGCGCTAAGGAAATCAAGTGCTCGGAGTTCGGCGATAACATCATCGCGCACATGTAGTCGCGTAGCCGCCGACGTGAGGAGGCGGGCTCTCTCCGGGGTCCGGGTTTCCGCCTCTTCACCTCGGCGGCCAACCGCTCGCGCTCCCTTCGCGCTTAGTCGTGTCTACGCAGTGAGATGAAACGCTCGCCCTCACGGCCCGCTCCCCCACGAGGAGAGAGTCCCGAACTTTGTCCGCACCTTGCGCCCCTGCACCGGCCAGCCACCCCCCTCACCCATCCCTCTCCCCCTCGGAGGGGGAGAGGGTGCCCGAAGGGCGGGAGAGGGGCAGGGAGAAACTTATCCGGCTCTACATTCGCCGCCTGGATGAGACGTTTGTTTTATTCCTGTCTCGCCTTTGGCCTGGGCATTCATTGGCTTGCCGGCGCGCCGCCGTACGACGCGCTGTACGCATTCGGTGACAGCCTGACGGACACGGGCCGCGAACCGGCCGAGGCTTTTTTACATTACGACGGACGCTGGTCGAACGGTCCGTTGTGGGTGGAGTATCTGTCCGTCCGCCTGGGTTTCCCGTACAATCCGAACAACAACTTTGCCCATAGCGGCGCGCAGACCGATGACACCTTCGGGCAGGTCAGCGATTTTGTTCCGGTGACGAACATCGATCAATCCCTTTTCGTTGTCTGGGCGGGCGGCAATGATTTCCTGCAGCAGTATGATCAGTATTGGTTCAACGACGCCGGTTGGGACGGGCAGATTACCTACTCGGTGGGCAGTCTTTCCAACGCCGTCGTCGCGCTTTATTCGAAAGGCGCGCGATTCATTCTCGTGCCGAACACGGTGGATGTGACCCGGATTCCCCTCATCAACCCCTTGCCGGGGTTCAGCCGCGATTATCTGCGCGGGAAAGTACAACAGTTCAACCGGCAACTGGCCGAGGCGCTGGACAGGATCGAACCAGCATATCCAGCGCTCAAATTGTTTCGGGTGGATTTTTACAGTCAGGTGAACGCGCTCCTGGCCAACGCCTACGCCTACGGATTCACCAAGACCAGCATCGACGCCATCAGCGACCTGACCCTGTTCGACAAGAGATTCGATGGGCCGGGGGCGGATTACGTTTTCTGGGACCCGATTCATCCGAGCACGAAAGCGCACGGCATGATCGCCGACTGGTTTCAGGCGGTCGTCGCTCCGCTTTCGCCGCGGGTGGACGTGGTCGCGCACGGCGCGGAGTTGGACCTGACTCTAGGCAGGCTTCACCTGGGAAAAACATATCTCCTGCAGCGCAGCGCCGACTTGTCGGCCTGGTCGGACGTGAACAGCTTTTCCGTGGTCAGCTCCAATTTTACCACGAGCGTGACGAATGATCTGTCGCAGGCGTTCTTCCGTGTGAAATGGCTGCCGTGAGTGAGCCGCCCGATCCGTAAGTAAAGTAGGGCAGGCGTCCCGCCTGCCCAGCAGGGCCACTTGTATCGCTGGATCGAGCGACCTCGGCGGACATCACTAAAAGTGATCGTCGAGATCTTCGAATTTGCCTGTTCGGACTGGCGTCGGAGCGGGGAAGGCGAGACGCCTGCCCTAGCTTGGACTGAAGCCAGGTATCCGTTGAGTCTCCGAATGCGCAGTTCAAGGGCCTTTCGGTTGGAGGGACTTGAGACGTTCTGGTGTCAGTGAATTCGGATCGATATTCCTTAACGCTTCCAGAGCGGACTTTTTCACCATCGGGTCTTCGTCTTCCGAGGCTTTTAATAGGTAAGGCACGGCCGCCTTCGCTTCGGGTCCAAACTTGCTCAAAGCGAGGCAGACGGGTTGGCGAACAAACGGTTCCTTGTCGTCAAGGGCTTTGCCGAGTGCATCGATCAGGACTGGAAGGGTGCGGGCATCAGGACCGATTTGCCAAATGGCGGCAGCGGCTTTTCCTTGAAGCCCCGCGTCGGCTTCAATTCTTGTTTCCAACACATCGGCCAGCGCCGGGAGCGCGCGTTTGGCATCTGTCCCAAAGAAGCCAAGAAGGATCGCAGCGTTCCAACGCGTCCACTGATCCTCGTGCTTCAAAGCGTCCACCAGGGGAGAAACGACTTCGCCGGCCAGTGCTGCTTTCGTGTTCGGGTCCAGTCGGGGAAGGAAGTTCACTGCATCCACATCTATTTTTGGAAACAGAGTCGGATCTTTGAAAATCCAAACCACGGCGGGAAAGTCTTCAGAAGCCAGGCGTGGAAGTCCCTCATCCTTCAAGCGCTTGAGGAGCTTTTCGCCTTCCGTCAGGTTCGCCTCCGTTTCGTTCGGTTCCTACGGCTTCGCCTCCGCCAACATCATGCTCCGTGGCAGTCGCGCAAGTTCAGCTGCCTGTGCGCGGAGACGGGGAATCACCAGGTGTTCCTTGCGAAGCTGGTCCAGTTCGTTCGCATCCAACTGAATTTTCGCCAGTCGCTGGTTGTCCGCGCGAACCTGGGCGAGTTGTTGGTCGAGTTGTTCTGTCTGTTCGCGCAAGGCGTTGTTTTCCTCTCGTTGTCTGGTGAGGGAACGCTGTTGCACCACAACTGAGGTCGTCAACCCTGCTGCAACCACAGCGCTGACGATGCCTGCTTTGAGTTTGGTCATAGTCATAAGTTTTATCAGAGTGACCGTCGTTCCGCTCCCGGCCGCCGCGGTGGCCAATGCCGAACTCGCGGCGCTCGGTTCCACCGCGCGGCTGACGCGCATTTGTGCGGCGCCTTCGCTGAGGCCGAGCGCAGCTCCGACGCTTTTGAAATCCCGACTTTGAAAATAGCGCAACAACACCGCTTCGCGATCTTGCGCCTTCAGGTCGTGCATGGCCTCATCGAGCACTGGCGCAAGCTCCCGCCAATGTGAAGGGGCGGTTTCACCGCCGGATGTTGTGTTCATATCCGTCGCCTCGTGTTCGCGAGTTTTCCGGCGGTGATCAGCGCGGCGCATTTTGGCGGCCGCAAAACGTGTGCTGGAGTAAAGCCATCCTGTAATTCCACCTCGCCGCCCGAGCGAGCCCGCTTTGCGAGCCAGATCGGCAAACACCGTTTGCGTCACGTCTTCGGCGGTTTGCGCGTCGCCGCCCGTCTGGCGCAACGCCGCCGAGAACACCAGGTTCACGTGCCGCTGGACCAGTCTTTCGAAAGCGGCTTCGTCGCGGTGTTCAGCGTAGCGCCGGAGCAACTCAGAGTCTTCATTCATCACTGTTTATTCTATAACACCCGCCGGCGCCAAAAAAACCACAGGAATAAGTGCCGCTGGCTAACGTCTGAGGATGACGGCATTCGTCTGTCTCGCGCTTGCCAGTTCCAGTACATACAGGCTGGGCCACCTGCTGCAATGACCCGGCCTCGTTTCATTTTACACCTGCCTGGGCGGCGGCTTGCGGATCAATCACCTTGAGAGCTTCCTAACTTGTCGTGAAGCCCCTGTTGCCTGAACTCAGCTTGCCGAGCAGCCATGCGGCTTGAGTCCGTATGTAGCGCTTTCCGTCCCGGCAGGCTTCCCGGAGCACCGGAATGGAATTGGTTCCGATGGCGAACAGGGCAAAAAAAGCGTCACCTGATAAATCTTTGTCATCAAGCAACGCGGTAATGATGGGAATGGCGCCCTTGGCCTTGTCTCCCAATATAAAAAGCGCGTCACAAGCGGCATGGCGACGTTCGCTTGCCAATCGGAGCGGAGGTCTGACGAGAGTCTGCTTCCGGGTCCACAGGATGATCCTTTCCATGAACCGCGGATCTTTGGACTTGAGGTTTTTGACCAGATAAGGCACGGCGTTTGTGCCGATTGCCCTAATTGCTTCGGCTGCGCGACCGCTTCCGCTCTCCGGATACGGCGTACGAGCAAGGTCACTCAACCACGCGCTTAGGCGCTTCCCTTGGTACGCCGGCTCGCGTGAGCGCAACAATACCCCAAAGAGGAGAGCCGCGCCGGCCACTCCCAACAAGATCAGCACAAGCTTCTGGTAACGCCCCTTCAAACGAAAAGGATTATGAGCCTGGTCGGAATTTGATCGAGCGGAAATCCTTCCGATGTCGGAGGCATCATTGGACTATGACACATCCCGATCAGTTCGCGCTGGTTGTAAGGGCGGCCTGTTCCTTAGGGCTCGACGGAGTCTCGCCCCACCCGGTTCAGGGGTAGCCTCGACGATTCCAGAATCGCGCATCGGGACCATGAACCCACCCCCAACCCCTCCGGAGGAGGGGAGTCAATGTTAGGGCACGCTTGCCGAGTTCCCCTCCTGGGAGGGGCCAGGGGGAGGCGGTTCAAGGAGAGTTTCGGGGCGTGGGCGGAATCGAGTTCGGGTCGTTCGGCAAATTGTCCTTGGTGTGAATCGGATTTCCCGCCGGATCGATGAGGGTCGGCGTGATGAAGACCAGCAGGCGTTTCCGAGAATCTTCCGGAACCGAGTTGGTCACGGACTGACCGCCGGGCGGTTGTGAAATTTTTATCACCATCGGATTGGCGAGCACCAGAGTCTGGCCGTCGTAAACGTCGGCGCCCGCCGCCATCTGGCGTGTGCGCATAATGGGTAGCGGCAGTGGCCCTCTGATCGGCACACCAGGTTGAGCGCCTCCAGCCCCGATGACCACGGTGGGCACAAATTGACTGGCGGTTGCCGCGTCAGAAACCTCCGTCACTTGCGGAATCGCACTCAGGTGAATCGTGTAGCCGTCGGCTGCGACGTAAGCGACCATGTCGAGCGTCGGACCGACGGGAATTTGCCCCGTAAGGTAAGGTTGCGCCGGAACGCCATTCGTGGATCGGACGCCGGGCGGATTGAATGCCTGCGGATTGATGCTGTTTACAATGTCTTTTATTTCCACCGCTTGAATTTGGGTTTGCCGTCCCGACAGCGTAGTAATTTTCGGAGCACTGAGGATATCCGCGCCGGCCTGTTGCAAGGCTGAGCGCAGAAATGTCTGCATTTGCACAGCGGTCAGGACGCGCGTCCAGGTGTTGGACGTGGCGCCGGGCGGCGGCAGGTCCAAGCCGAGCTTTCGCGCCGCGTCGGTGGGCATCTCCATGAACTTCGCTTCGATGATAATCTGCTGCGGCGCGACATTGAGCACTTCAATCGCCTTTTGCGACACGTCCATTTCCTTTGCGGGCGCCCGAATCAATAGGGCACCGGTTCTGTGGTTGAAAAATACCAGGTTGGGCGGCCGCACGTTGACACCTGCGGCAGCGAGAAAATCGCGAACGAGTTGCTGGACCGCATCCGTTTTTTCGTCAGCAGTTCCACCGTGGACAGTGTCCCGAAGATTTTGAATGAACGTCTGGGGATTCAACCTGAAAACGCGAGTTATCAATTCGGCTTTGGAATCTGCCTGGGTCGGTTCGGCGTCCGTCACCTCGTTGACTGGAGAAAAGATTCCAAAGTCTTCCGCATCCTGTCCTGTGTTCAAAACAACGACAGCTCTGTGAACGATTTTCAATTCGTCAGCGGTGGCGCGCACGAGCAATACGCCGGTCTGTTCGTTCAGGAACATCGTGTTGGGGGCTTGGAACGTGACGCCACGCGCCTGCAAAAAGTTGCGCACGACATCCGGGACTGAAGCGCTGGCGTCGGCGACCGAAGCACCGCCGGACAGTTTTTGAAGATTTCGACGCAGCACGTAAAGGTCGAGTTTGTAGATGCGGGTTTCCAACGCCCCGACCGGCTCCGTCGAACGCTTTTCGCCTGCGTCAATGACGGCGGCCTCACGACTCCCTGTCGAATGTACCCCAGAATCGGGGCCGGGTTGCTCTCCTCGAACGGAATTCAAAGCGTCGATGGCCTCTTGAACGCGGTCGAGTTCTTCGGCGGTGGCTCGAACCACCAGCATTCCGGTGCGGTCTTTGTAAAACACCACGTTGGGCGGGAACACGTTGATACCAACGCTCTCGAAGAATTTTCGAATGACGTCTACCGTCCCGTCGTTCGAGTTGCCGAAGATTTCAATTTCCGACTCGCCTGAATCTCGAAGAGCGCGGTGCATTCGCTGAATAACTGTTTCGGGATCCACTTTGAAGATGCGGGTTTTGAGTTGGCTGGTTTCGGCCGGTTTCTGCGAAAAGATCACGGCGTACTCCTCGATGGAGTAGCGGATGGGTTTGTTCGCGACGCGGGTGATCGCCTCCAGCAAATCCGCCAGCCGCACGTTCTTGAGAGGCGGATTGATCCGCACGATCACGCTGTTCATGTCGAGCGGTTCGGGAGGCGGCAAAGTAATGGGCTGGCCGGTGGTGGGATCGGTGGTCGTCCGCGCAGCAGATGCTACGACGTTCGGATTGATCAGGAAATTGATTCCTTCTTTGTCCGGATCGCGCCTGGACGCCTCTTGCGAAAGGAATTGCAAAACCTGCGGCAAAGGCACGCCATCGAAAAGCGCCTCGTTCAGCACGATTCGGTGCAGTTTGTTTCGTATCGCCTGTCGTCCGGGGCCGGTATGCGCCAGGTTGGTGATTGCAAACGGATTGAGCGTCGGCAGAGCTTCGCTCTTGCGCGCTCCCGCGGCGTAGCGGGCTTCCTCGATCAGAGTCAGATAATAGAAGGCGGTTTGGTTTTCGGGATCCTGCTTCGTCGCCTGTTTCAACCTGGCTTCCGCCTCGTCGATCCTCCCCATTTCGTAGAGCACTTTGCCGTCCTGCACCAGCGTCGTAGTGTCGGGCTGAGGCTCATGGTTCTGTCTGACCGTGGTGTTGGGATCGGATGGGCTCGGTTTGGTGGGCGCGGCATTCCCCGGATGGCTTTCGACCGGGCCATTGGTGTTGGTCGCGCGGACCGAATCGCCGCGAGCCACTCGCTGTTCTGTAATCAAGGTCACTGATTTAATTCCGGCTTGCCTCGCCGTGTCCGCGACCTTCACGATCTCGCTAAAGAGCGCATCCTTATCAGCTCGAAGTGAGAGGATCACTGCCGGCTTTAGGCTCGCCGCGCGCTTAAGCTCCGCTTCCAGGTCTTGCAGGCTTATTGGTTTCGAGCCGAGGTAGAGAAAGGGTTCGGTCCTGGCGATAGTCACAGTCAACGTTTCCTTTGCGGTCTCACTCGCGTTATCCTTCGGCGCCGCGCCAGCCGCTTGGGCTTGGGTCGGTTTCGTCGCCGGCGCTGGCGCCATGTTGTTTTCAACCCACGATTGCCTGAGGGCACTCGACGATGTAGCGACCGAAATCGCATTAGAATTCGGCTGCACGACCGAAGCGGATTGCCACACAATTCGAGGCGAAACCACGACCAGGATTCTTCGGCCATCGGCGTCCTTCAACGCGGGGTTTT
>QHOP01000378.1 GCA_003219345.1 Verrucomicrobiota bacterium | reverse complement strand
GACGGAAAACGTGTTGTTACGATTTGTCCGGACAACACCGCCACGGTCTGGAGCGTCGAGGATAACAGCATTACCGCCGAACCCATCAAGCACGCCGGCGAAATCCTCTCCGTCCAGTTCAGTCCGGACGGCAGGCGGATCGTGACCGCGTCCCGCGACCGAACCGCGCGCGTTTGGGATACGCTGACCGGTCTGCCGCTCTCGGAGCCGTTCAAGCATCGCGGAGCGGTTGAGTTCGCCGGGTTCAGTGCCGACGGGCACCGAATCGTCACCGCGTCACAGGACGGCACCGCGCGGATTTGGGACGTGCCCGACGTTCCGCTGCCCGTTCCGATCTGGTTGCCGCGGCTCGCAGAATCGCTCGCTGGCCAGCGGATGGATGAGATGCAAGTCACCTACCCGCGTTTGGAGGAGTTTTGGGAGCTGAAAAAGAGGGTGATGGAAAGCTCGTCCAACGATCCTTACACCACCTGGGCTAAAGGGCTGTTGCAGGAACCTGGTCAGCGATGATGAACAGAGTATCGGTTCCGTCATCACGGTCCCTTCGAGTCGCGTTTACCGGATTCGCGCGATAAGACCATCCGTAGTTCCTGGACCAACTTCGCGGTCCGCAAATCTACGCCTGCCTTGGTCAGATGGTGGTACGTATCGTAGAACAGGGACAGGTCGTAAAGGTGGTCTTCCGGCGCGTCCAGCACCAGCAGGCCAGGAATGGATCGAAGGAAATCCATCGCGCCATTGACCATCGCATAATGCCGCTCCAGGTACTCACGCGGCTGCGGCGGGGAGGTGAAAACGAACAGCACCCCTCGTTTCTGGCAGAGGCTCGCGAAGGCTTCCACCTTTCGATGCAACCCCTTTCCAGCCGGGCGCGCGCGGCCCCAGCCCGCGTTCGATGGCGAAGCGCTGCTCGGATCCGTGGCGGCTGGAGTGGCCATGTTGTTCGTCGCAGCGTAGTGAGCAACGTAGTCGCCCCACGCGTTGAAGCCCGCCCGCGAGTAGGTCGTTTCGATTCGTCTCGGTAGCAGCTTCGAGTATGACATTCCGAGCGATCTTCGTACCCAGCTCCCGGGCAGAGCGAAGACGTGTTCGTTCAGCAGCTTTCGTTTCACTTCGGAGGTCACGTACGCGACGCTTGCGGGACGATAGTCAAGAACCTGCCGTTCTCTCATGGGGAAGATGCCACCCGACAACATGGACGCTTCGACGCTCAGGACCACGCAGTCCCCTTCGCGAAGGGTTCGCTTCACCTCTTCAAAATGAAATCAACTCCCAGCGAAGAGTCGAGGCCCATGTTGACCACTGTGCGTCCTGATTCCCTCTCCAGCCGATCCGAGCGCACGCCGAAGGCAAAACTGGAACTCCCGATCAGGATAATCCTCGGCGGCCGGGTTTGTTCGAGGCGTTTGTGCTTGTCGAGGGTCGCGGCCAGGTACCCGGTCTCGCGCGACAAGTTGCCGTCCCAGACAAAGGCGAAAAAAAGGAAGGCCTGCAACAGAAGAAATGCGACGACTCTCAGACAGAATTTTTTCATGGTATCAGAACTGGAAATAAATGAACTCTTCCGTCGTCGGCGCGCTAGCTAAAGCACATGAGCAACCAGAAGAGCAGGGTGTAAACCAGCCACCGCACCATGATTGGCGCAACGCGCACCGCCAGCGTGTTCCACTTCGCGCGTCCAACCCACTCGGCCGCCACGAATGCCGTCAAAAGGCAGACGACGTGCGCATGCTGTGCGACGACCTGGAACAGGGTCTCGTAAAATGCGGATGTCACCAAGCCCGAACCAATCTTCCGGTAGATCTGAATCGAATTCGTCAGCTTGCCGGCGCGGAACAACACCCAGGCGGCGTTGACCAATAAAAAGTGGCCAGGACGCGGAAAAGAATCGCCGGACCGGCGAGGAGACGCGGACCTGCGGGCGGCTCATCCGGT
This sequence comes from Verrucomicrobiota bacterium, assembly GCA_003219345.1. Classification (GTDB taxonomy): domain Bacteria; phylum Verrucomicrobiota; class Verrucomicrobiia; order Limisphaerales; family AV2; genus AV2. The sequence continues at coordinate 12,208 of QHOP01000378.1, read as the reverse complement.
GTGGCAGGTCTTGTTCTCCAACCAATGGAACGGGCAGTGACAAGGTAAAGTCCGTGGAGACCGCCCCACACCACGAAATTCCATGACGCGCCGTGCCAGAGTCCGCTGAGGAGAGCCGTCAGGAAGAGGTTTCGGTTGGTCCTCCTTTCCGAGCCCCGGCTGCCGCCCAGCGGGACGAAGACGTAATCGCGGAACCACGACGAGAGCGAGATATGCCACCGTCGCCAGAACTCCGAGGGGCTTTGGGAGAAATAAGGATATGCAAAATTCCTCGTGAAGTGAATCCCGAATAATTTCGCCAACCCGGTGGCCAGGTCCGAATAAGCGGAAAAATCACAATAAATCTGGAATCCAAAAAGAACCGTGGCCAGAAAGAGTTCGCTTCCCGGAGTGATCTGAGGCGCGGCGTATGCGTCGTTGACGATTTGCGCCAGGTTATCCGCCAGGACCAGTTTTTTCATTAAACCCCAAAGGATGAACCGGCAGCCTTCCCGCGCGTCCTCGAACGAAAACCGTCGCCTGTCCAGGAACTGCGGAAGCAGATGCGTCGCCCGCTGGATGGGACCGGCGACCAGGTGGGGAAAGAAGGCGACGAAGGTGAGGTAGGCACAGACATCCTTGGTCGGCTCCAGCTTTCGGCGATAGACATCAATCGTGTAGCTGAGAGTCTGGAAGGTGTAGAAGCTGATTCCCGCCGGCAGAACGAAAATGAACGACGAAGTGTTGATGTCAATTCCGACGGTGGAGAGAAGAATAGCAAGGCTGTCGGCAAAGAAGTTGAAGTACTTGAAAAACCCAATACGCCAAGGCCGACCAGCACGCCGGTTGCGAGCAGCGCTTTGCGAATCTTCGGATTGCGGCTACGATAAATCGCGAGCCCCACCGCATAATCGACCAGGGACGAAAAGAGCATCAAAGCGCAGAAGCGATAGTCCCACCACCCGTAGAAAACGTAACTGGCGGCCAGCAAAACGACGTTCTGCCACTGGCGACGAGGACAGGCGTAGTGGAGTGCGAACACCAGCGGCAGGAACAGCCAGAAAACGAGTGAGACGAAGGACATAGTCGCTTACCCTCTCGCAGAAAAATAGCACAACTCAGGCCAGCGGGAGTGGGCGTTTGCGGGCACGGAGGAGGCTTGCGCGTCGGGCGCATAGTGGCACGGGCGTCCCGCCCGTGAGTTTCTGGTCTGTAACAAACGGGCGGGACGCCCGTGCCACTAGCCGCTCATGCGGCCTGACGGCAGACCACGCGCACATTGTTCACGGATCGCCGAAGGCGGCAGTGCCCTTGGTCAAGCGTTCCCAGACATATTTCCAGTCCGGACTGCCGGTGGCCACGACCCCTCCTTGCAGAACTCCTTTAACAGGAACTAAAGTGCGCGCATCTCGCCAGCGGTGAATCTCGGCGTGGCCGTCCGTGTACGAAATTACGCCGCTGCCCGCGTGTCGGCTAGCTGGCAAATGCGCCCAAAGTTCCCAGCTAATATCCCGATCCAGAGCGAATAAACACGTGGTTAATGAATCTTCATGGACATCCATGAACACCAGCAATTCAGGACGTCCAGCCTTAGCAAGCTCTTCGCGGCGCAGAAAAGTAGCCGAAGCACCTGTACCTCCGTTATCGCCGGCTCGCGTGCCCATGAACCCATTCATGGAATAACTCCGGACGCGGGGATAAGATGTGCCATCCCCGAGTTTCGTGACCGATCGGTCGGTGGGGCATTTGAAAATCAGATGTGTCTTCACGTAAGGCCCCAGAGAGCCTTCACGCTGTCCGATGAGGTAGTCGATGTTCGTGCCCTCCGGATTACCATAGCGCATATCACCCCAGGCCCAAGTGGGGCCAGGCACAATCTTGCCATCAGGGCCAACCACAAAATGTGTCGGTGGATTGTTCGGCACGAGCCAGTCGTTGTGGTCTTCCACGTATATTATCCAGGCCAGTTGGAGTTGCTTGAGGTTGTTCAGGCAGACGATGGCCTGGGCTTTGGCTTTAGCACGAGTTAGAGCAGGCAGAAGCAAGCCTGCGAGGGTCGCGATGATGGCGATAACCACGAGGAGCTCGATCAGCGTGAAGCCACGGGCAAGTCTGTAGCGGCGGTCTGTGACCGCCGCCAACAGGCTCGGCGCTCGCAAAGCGCCGCTACAGTGATGACTCATTGTCATGACAATCCTCAGGCAGAAAAGTAGCACAGGTCGGGCCAGCACGAGTGGGTTAGGGGCACAGCGAAGCTCGCGCAGCCTAAGAGGCCGCGCGAGCTTGGAAGCAGGCAGGATGCCTGCGCTACGTTGCTCAATCCTGGCATTTGGGATAGATGATCCAGCAGGTGCTCCTGCCGCTGATACTGCCGTAGCCGACGATGACGCCGGAGTCATTGATCGCCTGGGCCTGGGTCAGCGTCCAGCCCAAGCCGGCGGGGGTCTGGCCGCCGTCCAGCGCTTCGGACCACGCCCTCCGAAAACCTTGAACTTGGCGCGCTGGTTTCCTTTAATCACCGCGTGCCAGGCAAAGTCATCGCCATCGCCAACCAGAAGGGTGGTGTGGGCAAGACCACCACAGCGGTCAACCTCGCTGCCTGTCTCGCCGCAATCGGCAAACGCGTGTTGTTCATCGACCTCGACCCGCAGGCCAACGCCACGAGCGGCCTCGGCATCGAAAAAATCGCGGGTGCAAGCGCGTATCGCCCGCTGCTGGGCGAAGGAGCACTGACCGGGAAAATCCAGCGCACCGCCTACGATCGGCTCGACATCATCCCGAGCGAAGTGGACATGTGCGGCGCGGAGATTGAAGTGTCGCGGCTGGAAAATCATTTGCACCGATTGCGCCAGGCAGTGGAGCCGTTGCGCAACGGCAGCCAGCACGAGCTGATTCTCGTCGATTGCCCGCCGTCGCTCGGGATTCTCACGCTCAACGCCTTCGCCGCCGCTGATTATCTGATCGTGCCACTCCAATGCGAGTATTACGCGCTGGAAGGCGTCGCGATGATCAATCGGCTGCTGAACCAGTTGCGCGAGTCAGGGACGAACCCGAACCTGGAATTGCTCGGCGTCCTCATGACCATGTTCGACAGGCGCACAAACCTTTCGCACCAGGTCGTCGGCGAAGTCCGGAAGCACTTCGGCCCGGTGGTATTTGAGACGGTGATTCCGCGCACAACGCGACTGGCCGAGGCGCCGAGCTTCGGCAAGCCCATCATCTACTACGACAAATACAGCGCCGGCGCGGCGGCGTATGAAGTGCTGACACAGGAAGTGCTGGGGCGGTTGAAAAGTTGGAACGAGGTTTGGCGTTCGCAAGTCCAATGACGAAAGAAGCGTGAATGACGAATAGTCAAGCGACGCGGCCGCGATCGCAAGTCATGCGGATTTCGGGCTGCGTCATTCTTTCGGCATTTGTCATTCGGAATTCGTCATTGGCCATCAGCGCCGGTCGATTTCTCGCTTCCTCAATCCAATCTGCATCCTTTACATGCGCGGGCATTTCCTAAAAGCTGCCGCACCTTGTTATGGCCAAGCCAATCGTCGAGATGGAGATTGAGAAGGTCACGATGGAATTGCCGGATACGAAAACCGTCCGGCTGAAGTGGCCTGAGGGTTACAACCCGGACTTCAAGACCGGCCAGTTCATCACGCTGTACTGGCCGGACACGCCGAGCTACAAGCGCGCCTACTCGCTGTCGTCCTGCGCGCTCGACCGCGGGTTCTTCGAGACGACCGTGAAGCGCGACGGCAAAATGGGCACGCGCATTGTGGACTGGGCGAAACCGGGCGACAAAATGTTCGTCATTCCTCCGACCGGCAGGTTCCTGCCGGTTTACGAACCGAACAAACATTTGATCTGCATCGCGGGCGGTTCGGGCGTGACGCCGTTCCGGGCCTTCGTGCGCGAGGGGACGAAGCGCAAGCTGGAAACGAAGATCACGATTCTTTACAGCGTGCGCACGACCAACGACATCATCTTCAACGACGAGTTCCACCAGTTGCAGTTGCAGAACTCGCAATTCAACTTCTTTGTCACCTGCACGCGGTTGCACCCGCAGGATCCCTGGACCGGACGGCGCGGCCGCATCACCGCCGAATGGGTCAAGGAACACATTCACGATCTCTCGAACACTGTTTTCTACGCCTGCGGCCCGAACGAACTGGTGGAGTTCGCCGAGCATCTGGTGCTGGCTGAAATGAAAGTGCCGAAGGAACAGATCAAGACGGAGAAATGGGGCTGAACAAACTCGGAATGCGGATTGCGGAACGCGGAATAGTTTTATGCTGAAACGCACTCCACTTTTTGAAGCGCACCAGAAACTGGGCGGCAAGCTCATCGAGTTCGGCGGCTGGGAGATGCCGGTGCAATACACCAGCATCATGGACGAGCACCAGGCCGTCCGCACCGCCGCAGGCCTCTTCGATATTTCGCACATGGGTGAGGTGGTGGTCAGCGGACCGCAAGCGGAGACTTTCCTGAATCAGACGCTGACCAACGATGTTCGCGAACTGGCCGCAGGCAGGGGCCAATACACTCTGATGTGCAACGAGCGGGGCGGTGTCATCGATGATCTTTACATCTTTCGTCTCATGCGAACCGAGTTTCTGCTGATCATCAACGCTTCCCGCATCAATCAAGATGTCGAATGGATGACGCAACGAGTGGCCTCAGGTCCGTACGCTTCGGACGTTAAAGTCACGAATGCATCCGACCGTTTCGGAGCTGTCGCCGTGCAGGGGCCCCGAGTCAAAGAATTCATCAACGGTTGCATTGTTGGCTATTCAGCCGGGCCGACCGAGGTGGACCAAGCGAGCGATCTCCAGAAAAACGAATTGGGACTTTTCAACTTCAATCGCATGGTCATTTACGTCGCCCGCACCGGCTACACCGGCGAAGATGGTTTTGAAGTATTTGCTCCGCTCCAAATCGTCGCGATCTGGAACAAGCTCCTCGAGGTCGGCCGTCCGTTCGGCTTGAAACCGTGCGGGCTCGGCGCGCGCGACACGTTGCGAACCGAGATGTGTTATCCGCTTTACGGACAGGAGCTGGATGAGCACGCTACGCCCATCGAAGCCGGCCTGGGATTTTTTGTGGCGCTTGACAAAGGTGACTTCGTCGGACGCACGGTGTTGGCCGAGCAAAAGGAAAAAGGCGTTTCCAAAAAATGTGTCGCGTTCAAGATGACTGACAAATCCGCGCCCCCACGCCCGCACTACGGGATCTGGAGCACGGGCGCAGACGCAAAACACATCGGCGGGGTGGTCAGCGGCACGCAAAGCCCGTCGCTGGGCATCGGCATCGGGATGGGTTATGTGCCGCCGCAATTCGCGAAGCCGGGCACGGCGATTGACATCGAAATTCGCGGCAAACGCGCGCCGGCGGTCGTGGTGCAAAAACCCATTTACCGCAAACCAACCCGGGGATGACAGCCGGCAAAAACGCACGAGGCGCGAAATTTATTTTCTTTTTGCGCCTTTTGTGCCTTTTAGTGGCTGAAGAATTCAACAAGCCATGACCAACATTCCTTCCGACCTCAAATACGCCAAGTCACATGAATGGGTGCGCGTCAACGGCCACACCGGCGTGGTCGGCATTACCGACCACGCGCAACACGAACTGACCGACGTGGTCTTTGTCGAACTGCCGGCGGTCGGACGCCAGGTGAAGGCCGGTGAAGCGTGCGCCGTGGTGGAATCGGTGAAGACCGCCAGCGACATTTACTCGCCGGTCAGCGGACAAATCGTGGAGGTCAACAAAGCTGCGGTGGACAATCCGGCGTTGGTCAATACCGAGCCTTACGGCGGCGGTTGGTTTTACAAAATCCAATTGAGCAATCTGGCGGAGTTGAACAACCTGCTGTCACCAGAATCTTATAAAGCGCAAATCGGGCAATAGCCGGAAACCCTCATTCCCTGGATCAATTCCCAAAAGGAAATTTCCGAAATGAAAAGGGACGCGCGCGGCTGCACCATCGCGAATGCGAACCGCGCGCGGGCTGGGCTGGGAGTAAACCGGAGAAAAGCATAAACCGATTTAACCACCCAGATGCCAGAAGAGCAGTGACACGATGAAAGCGATATGCAATCCCATGAATAGCAGGAACGCCCGGAGGATCAGCTTGCGCGGAATCGCGTCGTTGAACTGGCGATAAACCACGGCATCCGCCGGCACGCTTCCCGCGTCGTTAACAGCGAACGGATTGTTTGGAGCGACGTTTTGTCCGCTTGCCGCTCGCGTTTGGGACAGGTCGTTCATCATGCCGGACGTTGTTCAGCACCAGCCATGCCGAGACGAATTTCCGCAGAATTGAGCAGGAGGCGTTGGGCCATTTGTCCTATCTGTGGACGAAACGTGTCCTGGCGACAACGATGTGAGTTGGGCGCCATGAACCTTGGAAGGCACGTAGGGCAGGCTTCCAGCCTGCCGGTTCGGGCGGCATCCCTGCCGCCCAAGTGTTCTGCGGTGTGAAACTATGGGCGTTTGCAGGCAAGAGGTGGCTTGCGCGGCTCGCGGGCCGCGCAAACCCACAGGCAGGCAGGATGCCTGCGCTACGTTGCTCAATCCTCATTGCGCATACAGAATCCAGGCTGTAGCGCGGCCGGAGTACGCTGTAGCCCACAACCACACCCGCGTCATTGATAGACTGGGCCTTAGTGGTCTATTTCATAAATACGCACACGTTCGTTGCGCCCAGTTTGGCCCGCGGCGAGGCGCGAGGGAGGGAGTGTATCCGCAGCGATACTCGACCAACCGAGCTACGAAGCCGCGGGCCAAATTGGGCGCAACCCATAGGGCGGCATGTCTTTTGGCCGGAGGCGTCGTTGCTCGCTCCTTACAGATCCACTGCGGGATATGCTCGTCGCTCGCGCCTAGCCTCCGCCCAAAATCCATTGCCGCGAACGAGTGCGTATTTATGAAATAGACCACTTAGTCAGCACCCACGGGCTGTTGGGAGGCAGGAGTGTGTTCAGGTCAATCATCGCCAGTGTCAAGCCGCAGCGGCCAGATGAAATTTGCATTTCCCATTTCGCGGCTTGGTTAGTAGCGTTGCAGCAATGGCTTTAATGCGCATACTCGTGGATGGCTACAGCCTGCTGCACAATTGGCCGGTGCTGGCGCCCGGCAAACCGCGTCATTCCGCGGCGGCGCGCGAAGAATTAATCCACGTCCTCACCCAATACCGCGATGCCATCGGCACGCCTATCACGGTCATCTTCGACGGCGCGGGCGCGCCTCCGGGTACGCCACAGACCCAATCCGACCCGGAAGTAGAAGTCCTTTACTCAAAAGCCGGCCGGACGGCCGACGACGTGATTGAACGCGCGGCGCACCGGTTCAGCGAACACGGCGAGGTGCTGGTGGTCACTGACGATTACGCGGAGCGGGAGACGGTGCTTTCTCTGGGCAGCATGGCGTGGAGTTGTCTCAACTTCATTCAGACAATCGAAGGGACGCTGAGCGAACTGCGACGCGAACTGAAACATCACAATCGAAAAGAGCGGGAACGCTTCCAACGCTCTCGTTGAAACAATGAGATATTTACTGCCGGCACTGTGCGTTTGCCTTGCGCTCAGTCTGTCTGCCCGGGACGCGCCGCCGACCGATAATTCCACCAGCGACGTCGCCCAGCCACGTCCAATTTATCGCTATCTCTTTCTGTTTGAGACGTCGTCTTCCATGTCGCGCCAGAAAGCCATCGCGGCGGACACCGCGCATCGATTGATATTGAGCGGAATCTATGGGCGCATGCGCGCCGGCGACACCTTTGGCCTCTGGACGTTCGACGAACGGCTTCACACGAACGTTTTCCCGTCTCAAATGTGGGACCCGCGAAGGCGACGAGACACCGCCAATCGTGCCTACCGGTTTCTGCTCGGCCAACGTTTGAACAAAAAGGACTTGTCGTTGAACCAGGCGCTGGACGCAATGACGCAAGAAGCGAAAACTTCCGGCTCGTTAACCGCGTTTTTGTTCACCGACGGAAGCGAGCCGGTGAAAGGAACTCCGTTCGACGAGGCAATTAACGCCATTTTCACCCAACACGCAGCCGGGATGAGGAAAGCCAAAAAACCGTTCGTCACCGTGTTTGTCGCACAGGACGGACAGTTCGCCGCCCATGCCGTCACTCCCGGAGGGGAGCTTATTTACATCCCACGCCTGGCCAACACCTCTGCCCTGGCCAAAAACTCGGAGCAGGAAAGCAACGCACCGCAGGATCAAGCCGAGCCCGCAACGAAGCCCGAACCCACAGCAACAGAGAACACCGCAACTGCGCAATCGCGGCCCCCGAAAAAACCGCTGACCGTAGAGGAAATCTCCGAAGCGCTGCGTCAATCTCCGAGAAAACAAACGAACGCAGCCGCGCCGGCGTCGCTGGTCTTTCGAGGAGAAAGCTCCACCAATCCGGTCGCTCCGGGTGAAGTCAGCAAGCCTACCGCGGGAACTCCGGCTCCAGCCCCCGGCTCGTCCTCGCTCGCGCAGGACCTCGCCGCTGCTCAAAATCGGTCCGGCGCGCTTTCAAACACTTCTCCACCTGCGGTCACGCCCACTGCACCGGCAAGGAACGAGTCGAACGCGCCGGCGGAAAAGAACATTTCTGCGCCGGCCAAAACGATCGTCCCTTCGGCGCCGCCAAAAGAGGAAGACGCCATCGCTGCGGCGGAGACAACGACGGATAAAACGGGCCAAAGCCCCGCGTCCGCTTCAGCGCCGCCGGAAACCGCCGTCCTTTTTCAACCGGAGGCGGCCTCAAATGCCTGGAAGTATCTGGCGGCCGCCGGAGCGCTGTTGCTGGTGGCGTTGACGCTGGCCTGGCTTTACATCCGCAGCATGCGCTACGTTCCCCGGCCGAGCCTCATCTCGCAATCGTTGGACAAGGAAAACAAGTAAGCGCCGCAACTTCCTCCGCCGCCGGGCGCCGTTGATTTTCCGATAATTTGATGAGGTTCACGCATTTTGCGTGAGCTTCACGCGCACGAGGAGAATTCCAATGCCTTCTTGAGCAGCGCGAGCCCTGGCATCACTTATGCCTGTCTCATTTGTCCGAGGTTGCATGTGCCGACGAACGCACAGGGTGTGCGGCCAGAAGCACAGTTCTCGACCTTCCGGCGCTTTGATTAGTTCGAGATGTCAACTCAACCAACTCGGAACGACGAGGAACAGAATTTATGAGGATCGTTCGCTTGCTGGTCTTTACAGTTTGCCTCTCCACACTGAATCAACTTTGCGCCCAGGTTCCGCAACTGATCAACTTTCAAGGGCGCGTGGCCGTGGACGGTGTCAACTTCAACGGCAGCGGCGAATTCAAGTTCGCGCTTGTCAACGGCGACGGCTCGTCAAGCTTTTGGAGTAATGACGGCTCCAGCGCCAACGGCAATGAACCATCGAATGCCGTGCCCATCGCAGTGTCGCAAGGGCTTTACGCTGTCCTGCTCGGCGACGCGACGCTCACGAACATGACGCCGATCTCTGCCGCGATCTTCACCAACAGCGATGTGCGGCTGCGCATCTGGTTCAACGACGGCGCAAACGGCTTTCAACAACTCTCGCCCGACCAGCGCATCGCGGCGGTCGGTTACGCGATGATGTCGGCGAACGTCGCGGATGGCGTCGTAACTTCAGCAAAACTGGCTGACGGCGCCGTCACCAGCGGCAAACTGGCGGTCGGCGCGGTCACCGCGACCAGCATTGCTCCACATTCCATCGGTTCGGCGCAATTGGCCACAAACGCCGCGGCGGACAGCCTGCACGACAGCGGGGGGCTGGTTCTGTCTGATCAGTCCAACGCAACAAACCTCTTGAACTCGGGCTATGTGCGCATCGGCCAGGTCACGACGGATGTGGATTACTGGCGGCAGGTCGGGCCGAGTGTGCCCACGCCACGATGGGGTCATTCTGCCGTGTGGACGGGCAGCGAAATGATTGTTTGGGGCGGTCTCCAGTTTGGCATGAGCGGCAACTTGAATACTGGGGCGATCTACAACCCAGTCACCGACACTTGGAACCCAATCGCTACGAAGAATGCACCTACTGCTCGAATGGGCCACACGGCAGTTTGGACCGGCTCGGAAATGATTGTTTGGGGCGGGATTCCGTTCAGCCAAGCCGGTGGCAGATATAATCCAAGCACAGATCAGTGGAGCACAACGAGCAGGGCGAATGCGCCAACTGTTTATGCTGATTACCGCGCCGTGTGGACCGGAACTGAAATGTTTGTTTGGGGCGGACCTAATCTCGGGCGACGTTACAATCCTGCGGCTGATTCTTGGCGAAACATATCCCCACTCAACGCGCCGACCAGTCGATCAGCGTACACCGTCGTCTGGACCGGCAGCCGCATGGTCATTTGGGGAGGTATCGACGATGCTGGCCCGACACAGACCGGTGGGATATACGATCCAGCGTCGGATTCATGGAGCACGACGACCACAAATGGGGCGCCAGCTCCGCGCTACTCGCACACGGTTATCAATACCGGAAACGAAATGATCATTTGGGGAGGGCAAGCCATCAATTATTTCAATACGGGGTCGCGATACAATCCTGAAACTGACCGTTGGCTCCCGATTAGTGTGGTGAGGGCCCCCACCGCCAGAAGCGCGCACACAGCGATCTGGACCGGAGCCGAAATGATTATTTGGGGTGGTCGAGTCGGTGGCTCCACTCTCGCAACGGGAGGCCGATATGATCCGGGGCTGGATCGCTGGCTCACCCTCTCCACAAATGGGGCGCCATCTCCTCGCACAGGGCATTCGATGGTTTGGAGCCGAAACGAGGCAATCTGCTGGGGAGGCACGACGCTACCGGGCCAGGACTCCGCTAGAGGAATCGACACTGGAGGACGTTATGATCCAGCGACAGACAGTTGGAAATCGACCGCAATCAATCCCGCAGGCCGCATCGGCCACACCGCCGTCTGGACCGGCAGCGAGATGATCATTTGGGGCGGCATCAACATTCTCTCCGGCAATTCACAATTAGTGAGCCCCTACTTGGGCACGGGCGGCCGATTCAATCCCGTCACTGCCACCTGGAGCCCCGTTTCGACGAACAATGCGCCAACACCCCGGCTTGGTCACACCGCAGTTTGGACCGGAGACGAAATGATTGTCTGGGGGGGCTTTGGAATGCCGACGAATTCTCCAATCTTTTTGAACCGGCCCACTGTCCTTGGCACTGGTGGCCGCTACAACCCAACCACGGACCAGTGGCGACTCACAGAGCCAAATGGAGCGCCGACAGCCCGCGTCGGTCACACCGCCGTATGGACGGGAAAGGAAATAATCGTCTGGGGCGGAATCTCAACCAACCGCGAAGTGCCAACCACTTTCCTCAACACCGGGGCCCGCTACGACCCAGTGATTGATTCCTGGACGACCATTACGAGCACCGGGGCGCCGTCCGCCCGCACCAATCACACCGCCGTCTGGACGGGCAAAGAGATGATTGTTTGGGGCGGCTTCGGGCCTGTCACGAACAACAACCTCAGATTACTCAACACGGGCGGTCGGTACGACCCGACGAGGAACACTTGGACGAATCTTCCCGTGACAGGCGCTCCCCCCGCCATCGTTCAGTTGCCACTCGCAGTCTGGACTGGCCATGAAATGATCATCTGGTTTGGCCGCCCATATCACGACCCTCCCTACGGATTCGGATTCGGAGGTCGGTATCGTCCCGATAAAGATAGTTGGTCCCCAATCTACTGGGACAATGCGGGCGGCATCCCACTCGCGGGCCTCTGGACGGGAAATGAAATGATCGTTTGGGACGGACAGTTTGTCGGGCGTTATGATCCGACTTTTGATGGCTGGACACGGCGCACATTGCCCGGAGCACCCGCTCCACGCACCGGCGCAACCGCAGTTTGGACCGGCAACAGCATGTTGCTGTTCGGTGGCGGCCAGTCGGCGAATTTTAAACCGATTTATCCGGGTGACGTTTACGCCTACTCACTCACGCGGCCCATGTATCTGTACCAGAAGCCATGAAGAGCGCGTTCAACAGAGTGATTCGTTGCGGGCTTCGCGCCGATACGGATGGCGCGCGCCTGCGCCGCCCGATTCGATCGGCGGTGCTGCCAGTCTCGGATTGGCGCGCCGACAAGATCGAATTCGTCCGGATTAACGTTGTGTCTTCCAGCGTGAGTCCGAGGCTGCCACCAGTTCGGTCTCAAAGTCGAACCGCGCAGAAACACCGGGTGGTTCCCCGGAATTCACTATGC
>QHOP01000377.1 GCA_003219345.1 Verrucomicrobiota bacterium | reverse complement strand
AACTGCTGTTCACCCGCGGCGCCTTTGAGAAGCTGGAGCAACGTTTAGCCGGGTAGGTCGCCATGAACGCTTTTGAAGTCATTAAAACTGTCCGCCTGACCGAGAAGGGCACCGCGCAGTCGGAAAAGTTCAACCAATACACCGTCGTGGCCGACAGGCGGGCGAATAAAATACAGATTCGCCAGGCGGTGCAGGAACTCTTCAAGGTCAAGGTCATTGACGTGAGCACGATGAATGTGCGCGGGAAATATCGCCGACAGCGCACGATTCAAGCCGGCAAGGCACCCGATTGGAAGAAGGCCGTCGTGACGTTGAAAGCAGGGGATAAAATCGTCCTGACCTGACTTTTCTTGTTTATGCCAGTGAAAACTTTCAGACCGCTGACGCCCTCGACGCGATACATCACCATCGCGCCATATGCCGACGTGACGAAGACCGAGCCGGAAAAAAGCCTGGTGGTCACTCGCAAAAAGACCGGTGGGCGCAACTGCTACGGTCGTGTCACAGCGCGCGGCATCGGCGGCGGACACAAGCAGAAAATCCGCCTGGTGGATTTCAAACGGGACAAGCATGGCGTGGAGGCGACGGTGTCGGCCATCGAGTACGACCCGATCCGCACGGCGCGTCTGGCGTTGCTCGAATATAAAGACGGAGAGAAGCGCTACATCATTGCGCCGAAAGGCATTCATGTCGGCGCCAAGCTCCTGAGCGGACCGGACGTTCCCCCTGAACTCGGCAACAGCCTTCCGCTGAAATCCGTTCCGATTGGTTTGTCGATACACAACATTGAACTGACGCCCGGCAGAGGCGGGCAGATCGTTCGCTCGGCCGGCGGCGCGGCCACCTTGATGTCGCGGGACGGAAGTTACGCGCAGGTGCGGCTGCCATCCGGGGAAATCCGCAGGATTCACGAGAGTTGTTACGCGACGATCGGGCAGGTCGGCAACCTGGAGCACGAGAACGTGGTTCTGGGCAAGGCTGGCCGCTCGCGGCATCGCGGCATTCGACCGATCAACCGCGGCGTGTCGCGCAATCCGGTTGACCACCCGAACGGCGGCGGCGCGGGCAAATCCAAGAGCGGCGGAGGCTGGCAGCAGCTCACCTCACCGTGGGGCTTGCTGGCGAAGGGCTACCGGACCCGCAACAAGCGAAAACACTCGAACCGGTTCATCGTGGCGCGGCGCGATGGCCGGCCCATGAAACAGAAATAGGCGTTAAAACGTTGACGCGTTGACGCGTTGAATCATTAAGATGTTGGCCCGGAAAAATCGTCAATCGTGAATCGCAAATGATAAATTGAATTTATGGGACGCTCGATTAAAAAAGGCCCGTTCGTTGACGATCATTTGATGGACAAGATTTTGAAGGCGAAAGAAACGAAATCGAAGACGCCGATCAAGACCTGGTCGCGCCGTTCGACGATCACGCCGGATTTTGTCGGGCTGACGTTCAACGTGCATAACGGCAAAGTGTTCAACCCGGTGTTTGTGACGGAAAACATGGTGGGACACCGACTCGGCGAATTCTCGCCGACGCGCATATTCAAAAAGCACGGCGCCCACACGGCGAAGGCCGAAGCGAAATAGCCTTATGGAAGTTCAAGCGATCACCCGCAACGTGCGCATGTCGGCGCAAAAGATGCGCGAAGTGGTGCGGCAGATTCAGGGCATGAACGCGCTGCAGGCGCAGGCCGTGCTCGCGGTGGTGCCGCGCAAGTCCGCGCGTTTCGTGGCCAAAACGTTGAAGTCCGCCATTGCCAACGCGGAAAACAACAACGGCTTGAAACCGGAAGTGTTGCGCATCAAAGAAGCCCTGGCGCAGAGCGCGACCACGTTGCGGCGCTTCACGCCGAAGGCGCGCGGCTCGGCCGGTCCGGTGTTGAAGCGGAACTGCCATGTCAAGATTGTTTTGTCAGACAACTGATACGGCAGGGCAGGCGTCTCGCCCGCCGGAAAACCGGAAGATCGAGAATAAAATTAGGATTGAAAATGAAGATTAAGAAAAGAGCAGAAGCAGCCCGGACGGCTGCGTTACGCTGAGTATGGGACAAAAGACCAATCCGATCGGACTGCGAATCGCCGTCAACAAAGACTGGCGTTCGAAATGGTATGCCGAGAAGAAAGAATTCGGCAAGCTGCTGGCCGAGGACCGCAGGATCCGCGACATCCTGAAAAAGAAACTGGAATCGGCCTCGGTGCCGAAAATCCAGATCGAGCGCGCGGCGACTCGTTGCCGCATCACCATTTTCACGGCTCGTCCCGGTGTTGTCATCGGTCGCAAAGGCGCCGAGATTGACAAGATCAAAGAGGAACTGAGCCGAATGACCGGCAAGGAAATCTTCGTTGATATTCAGGAAATCAAGACACCCGAGTTGGACGCACAGTTGGTGGCCGAAAATATCGCGTTGCAGTTGGAGCGCCGGATTTCGTTCCGTCGCGCCATGAAAAAAGCGGTGCAGACCGCGATGGATTTTGGCGCGGACGGGATCAAGATCCGTTGCGCGGGCCGATTGGGCGGCGCGGAGCTGGCGCGCACGGAAATGTATCACGAGGGCCGGGTGCCGCTGCACACGCTGCGGGCGAACATTGATTACGGCTTTGCCGAGGCCAGCACCGTGTACGGCAAGCTGGGAGTCAAATGCTGGATTTGCAAGGGCGAGACGAAAGTCGAGCGGGGAAACAAGACCGGCGGCGCAGACGGGGCGTCGTCGAATTGAATTTGATTTAGACGGGGATTTCCTATGCCATTAATGCCCGAAAGAGTAAAGTATCGGAAGATGCAGCGCGGACACCGCACAGGGATCGCGTCCCGTTGCAACACGGTGGCATTTGGCGAATACGGATTGCAGGCGCTGGAGCGCTGCTGGATGGACACCAAGCAGATCGAGGCCGCACGCGTGGCCATCACACGTTTCATGAAGCGGCGCGGGAAGGTCTGGCTGCGCGTGTTCCCGGACAAATCCATCACCAAGAAACCGCTGGAAGTGCGCATGGGCACCGGCAAGGGCGGGGTGGAATCGTGGGTGGCGGTGATTCGCCCGGCCACCGTGTTGTTTGAGGTGGACGGCGTGACGGAGGCGGTAGCGCGCGAGTCGATGCGCCTGGCGTCGGCGAAGCTGCCGATCAAGACGAGATTCATTTCCCGCCATAAATTGGGTTGAGCGTGCGGTCGAACGATGAAAGCGTCCGAACTGAAAGATTTGACGCCGGTCGAGTTGACGGCCAGAGGCCGCGACCTGCGGCAGGAATTGTTTAATCTGCGTTTGCAGCAGGCCAGCGCGCAGTTGGAAAAGCCGGCGCGGCTGCGGCTGTTGCGCCGCGACATCGCGCGAATTGAAACCCGAATCTCTCAACTGCGCCGCAAGGCCGCCTGAGCTGGCTATGCCTGAGACGGAATTACATCGTGGTCATCGCAAGGAACGGGTCGGAGAAGTCGTCTCCGACCGAATGGACAAGACCATCGTGGTCCGCGTCGAGCGGCGGTTTCGCCATCCCCGGTTCAAGAAAGTCGTGACCGCTTACAGCAAGTTCTACGCGCACGACGAGAAGAACGAGGCGAAAGTGGGCGACCGCGTTCGCATCCAGGAGACGCGGCCGTTGTCCAAGACCAAGTGCTGGCGGCTGGTCGAGGTCGTCGAGCGAAACGAGGAAGTGGCCAAGGTGGCCTAGGCTGAGGATGGGTTATGTTGCAGATTCGTTCCATTTTGGATGTGGCTGACAACACCGGCGCCAAGCGCGCGGCGGCGATCGGCGTGATTGGACGCAACCAGCGTTACGCGCGGGTAGGCGACATTATCAAAGCCCACATTAAAGAAGCGGCGCCGGATGGCACGGTGAAGAAGGGCGAGGTGGTGGACGCCGTGGTTGTCCGGACGCGCAAGCCGATCCGCCGCAGCGACGGTTCGTACCTGCGTTTCGACACGAACGCCATTGTGATTATCGACAAAGAGAACAATCCGCGCGGAACGCGCATCTTCGGCCCCGTGGCGCGCGAGCTGCGGGACAGGAAGTTCATGAAGATTATTTCGCTCGCGCCGGAAGTGATTTGAAGGTTATGAGGAGATTCCACGTGAGAAAAGGCGACGAAGTAGTGGTCATTGCCGGCACCGAGCGCGGGAAGCGCGGCAAGGTGATCACCATTCTGAGCGGCAAGCAGCGGCTGATTGTGGAAGGCGTCAAGATGATCAAGAAGCATCAGCGCAAAAGCCAACAGCATCCGCAGGGCGCGATCATTGAACGCGAAGGCTCCATCCACCTTTCGAACGTGATGTTGGCGGAAAGATTTGACGCCCGCGCCGCCAAACGGGGCGCGGTGTCGGCGGATGCATAGACCGGACGCGGGCGATCAGAATCAAGATCAGGATCAGAATTACAATTCAGGATTTGGTAAAACAACGCGCCGGCAAGATCCGGAAAAAAAGCGAAATGAAAGCCAGATTGTATCAGAAATACGTGGAGAGCGTGCGGCCTGCGCTGGTGGAGAAACGGAAATATCAAAATGTCCATCAAGTGCCCCGCCTCGAGAAAATTGTGATCAACATGGGCGTCAGCGCACAGTTGGAAAAAAGCGCGGTGGACGATGCGGCCCGGGACTTGGGCCTCATCACCGGGCGCAAGGCGGTGATCAACAAGTCCCGCAAAAGCGTGGCGAATTTCAAGCTGCGCCAGGGCCAGCCGATTGGTTGCCGCGTGACACTGCGCCGCGACGTGATGTACGAGTTTTTCGACCGGCTGGTGGCGGCGGCGTTGCCGCGCATCCGGGACTTTCGCGGCGTTTCCAGCCGTTCGTTCGATGGGCGGGGCAATTATTCGCTCGGTCTGTCGGACCAGACGATTTTTCCGGAAATCGACCTGGACAAAATCAAGCGGCACCAGGGCATGGACGTCAGCATAGTGACCACGGCGCCGACGGATGAAGAGGCGCTGGATCTGTTAAAACTGATGGGCATGCCGTTTGCCGAAGGGAGATGATTTATGGCCAAGGAAGCCTGGAAACAGCGCAACAAAAAGAAGATGGAAACCGTGAAGAAGTACGCCGCGCTGCGCGCGGAGTTGAAGGCGAAGGGCGATTACGCGGCGCTGGCCAAGTTGCCGCGAAACGCCAGCCCGTCGCGCGTCGTGAATCGCTGCGCCATCAGCGGCCGGCGGCACGCTTATTTGCGCAAGTTCGGCTGCTCGCGGTTGACGTTCCGGGAAATGGCCCTGGCCGGTTTGATTCCCGGAGTAACGAAAGCCAGTTGGTAAACTCATGACCGATCCGATTTCAGACATGCTCACGCGCCTGCGCAACGCGAGCCTCGCGCTGGTGCCGGAAGTGGAGGTTCCGCACTCGCGGATGAAGGAGAGCATAGCCAATATCCTCAAGAACGAGGGATATATCGCGGGTAGCTCGGTTGAGGGCAAGACGCCCAGGAAACTTAAACTCAAGTTGAAGTATCAAGGGCGCAAGGGCGTCATTATCGGCTTGAAGCGCGTAAGCAAGCCTGGGCTGCGCCGCTACGTTCGCGCGACAGAGATTCCGCGCGTGCTCGGAGGCATGGGCACAGCGATTGTCTCGACCCCGCGCGGCGTGATGACGGGCGCGGAGGCCCGCAAACAGGACCTGGGCGGCGAACTGATTTGCTACATCTGGTGAGAACATGATAACGGAGTATTGGAGTAATGGAGCGGTGGAGTGCAGACGAATGGCGGGCGCCAGAACTCCAAGACTCCACCGCTCCATTTCTCCAACCCGTTGTTGATTTATGTCAAGAATTGGAAGATTGCCGATTGATATTCCCGCCAAGGTCAAAGTCGAGGTGAAGGATCGGAAAGTGTTTGTCGAAGGGCCGAAGGGCAAACTCGATTTCGAGTTGCCCAGGCGAACCTCCGCGGTCGTTGAAGGCGCGCAGATCAAAGTCAATCGCGACGGCGACGAGGCCGAGGCCAGGGCGCTGCACGGGTTGAGCCGGGCGATTTTGAATAACATGGTCAAAGGCGTCAGCGAAGGGTTCATGAAGAAATTGGAAATCCAGGGCGTGGGGTTCAAAGCCGCTGTGCAGGGCAACAAGGTTAACCTGAGCCTCGGATACTCGCACCCGATTAATTATCCGATTCCCGATCAGATCAAAGTGACCGTCGAGGAAAACACGAAGCTCACCATTGAAGGCCCGAGCAAAGAAGTCGTCGGCCAGGTCGCCGCTGAAATCCGCAGCTTCTATCCGCCGGAGCCTTACAAAGGCAAGGGTGTCC
The DNA here is from genome assembly GCA_003219345.1 of Verrucomicrobiota bacterium. GTDB lineage: Bacteria > Verrucomicrobiota > Verrucomicrobiia > Limisphaerales > AV2 > AV2. The sequence goes on along the minus strand of QHOP01000377.1, from coordinate 12,757 downwards.
GTTATCTGGGCGAGCATGTGGTCCGCAAGGAAGGCAAGACGGTGCAATAGGCTTTTGAATAAATGATAAAAATTCACGACAAAGCCCGTGACGGATTGAAATGAGACCTGAAAAGAAACAGGACCTGGGTCGGCGGCGGCACTGGCGGGTTCGTAAGAAAGTGATCGGCACGCCGGAGCGACCCCGGATGAGCGTCAAGTTCACGGGAAAGAACATTTACGTGCAATTCATTGATGACAACGCGGGCCGCACGCTGGCGGCGGTTTCCAGTTTGAGCAAGGCGGTTCCCGACCGGGAGCCGTTGGCGGCGAACGTGACCGGCGCGACGCGCCTGGGCAAAATGGCGGCCGAAACGGCAAAAGCCAAAGGTATCGAACAAGTCGTGTTTGATCGCGGCAGCGCCCGCTACCATGGCAAGGTGAAGGCGCTGGCGGACGCCGCGCGGGAAGCGGGACTAAAATTCTAGTTGAACGAGGAAAAAACGTGGCTGACGAAATCAGAACCAATCCGGAACAAGGCCGCGGCGGCCGCGGTCGGGGCTCGCGCCGGGGCCGACCCGCGCCGGAATCGGGCGATGGCTCGGGCGAGGGCAAGGGGGAGAAGGAGCTGAGCGAGAAGGTGGTTTACATCAATCGCTCCGCCAAGGTCGTGAAAGGAGGGCGCCGCTTCAGCTTCAGCGCCCTGATTGTCGTCGGCGACAAGCACGGTCGCGTCGGTCTCGGCCTGGGAAAGGCCGGCGAAGTGGCGGACGCCATTCGCAAGGGCGGCGATATCGCCCGGCAAAACATGGTGAACGTGTCGTTGAAAGAGGCGACAATCCCGCACGAGGTGTTCTCGGCCTACGACGGCGCGCGCGTCCTGCTGCGGCCCGCTTCGCCCGGCACGGGCGTCATCGCCGGCAAGACCGTTCGCGCGGTGCTCGAGTCGGCGGGGGTGAAGGACGTGTTGACCAAATCGCTCGGTTCCAAAAACGCCGCCAACGTGGCAAAGGCGACCTTGGGGGCCTTGCAACAACTCCGCTTGCGTCATGACATTTACCGCGGCCGCGGCCTGGAGACGCGCGCGAAGGAAACGACATCTGCGGTTTAGCTTTTATGCGTTTACACGATCTTAAACCTCGTCCCGGCGCCCGACATCGTCGCAAACGACTCGGCCAGGGTGAATCCAGCGGCCACGGCAAGACCAGTGGACGCGGCGGCAAAGGTCAAACGGCGCGGTCCGGCAGCTCGATCCGCATCGGTTTTGAAGGCGGCCAGATGCCATTGATTCGGCGCATGCCGAAGCGCGGTTTCAACAATGCGCGTCACACGACCCGCTATATTCCAGTGAGCGTTGAATCGCTCAACCGATTTGAAAACGGCGCACGGGTGGATGAAGCGGCGTTGCGGGCGGTCGGCCTGGCGAACGGACGCGGGGCCGGCATCAAGATTCTCGGCGACGGCGAGTTGAAAAGGAAATTGACCGTCACGGTGCATGCGTTCAGCGCCTCGGGGCGAGCCAAGATTGAATCGGCGGGCGGCGTCTGCGAGATCGCCGGCGCCGGAAAGGGTAAGCCAGCCAGGGCTTGAATCATGTCCCTCTTCCATCGCTGACGCATGTTCCGGGCCATAGCCAACACCTTCGCCAACTGTTTTAAGATTCCGGAACTCAAGTCGAGGATCATCTTCACGCTGTTGCTCCTGGGCATCTGTCGGGTCATGGCCTGGATCACGATCCCGGGTTTGAACGGCGCGGAGCTGATGAAATATTTCGAGAAGAACGCCGAGACGCTGGGCAGCTCCATTTTAGGCATGTACAGCCTCTTTACCGGCGGCGCGCTCCAGCATTGCGCCGTTGGCTCCCTGGGAATCATGCCCTACATCACCGCGACCATCATTATCCAACTGATGACGGCAGTGGTTCCCCAGTTGAGCAAACTGGCGCGGGAAGAAGGCGGGCGCGCGAAACTTATCCAATATGGCCGCTGCCTGACCGTCGTGTTGTGTCTTGGTCACGGGACGCTCATGGCTTTGACCTGGGAACATCCGGAGAAGCTCCCGAAGTTCACCGGCCAATTGGTGTTGGAAGAGAACCTCTGGTGGTATCGCATTCAAACCGTGTTGATCCTGACGACCGGCACACTGCTGTTGATGTGGTTGGGGGAACAAATCACGGAACGCGGCATCGGCAATGGCGTTTCGCTGGTCATTACCATCGGAATTGTAGCGGACCTGCCGAGCGCCGTTCAGGCGGCTTATGTCATGTTTACGCCGCACGCTGGCGTTGAACGCCAGTTCAATCTGTTCCACGGAGTGGCGTTGGTTTTCCTGTTGCTGGCGGTGGTGGCCGGTGTCGTCGCGGTCACGCAAGCCCAACGGAAAATTCCGGTGCAATACGCCCAGCGGATGGTCGGGCGAAAGGTCTATGCCGGGCAAAGCTCGTTCATGCCGCTGCGGGTCAATTACGCCGGAGTGATGCCGATCATTTTTGCGTCGGCAATTCTGATGTTCCCCAGCAAGATTTGCTACCTGTTGAGCAACCTTAAGAGCATGAAGTTCTTTGCGGACATCGGACGCCAATTGGAGCAGGGGCATTTGGTTTACTACGTTCTTTATTCGCTGATGATTCTGTTTTTCTCCTACTTCTGGGTGGCGACGCAGTTCAACGAAATCCAGATTGCCGACGATTTAAAGAAGCACGGCGGCTACATTCCGGGCGTGCGGCCGGGCCAACAGACCAGCGATTATCTGCACCGGGCGATGAGCCGAATAACTCTGGCGGGCGCGATCTTTCTGACGGTGATTGCCATCGTTCCTTCGCTGTTGGGACAGGTGTTTAATGTTCCAGTGGCGGTCACCCGGTTTTTTGGCGGCACGAGCATTTTGATCACCGTGGGGGTCTTGCTGGACACGATGCGGCAGATGGAGTCGCACCTGTTGATGCGGCATTACGACGGATTTTTGAAGAAGGGACGGATTCGTGGCCGCTTCTGATGTATGAAGCGGCGGATCATACTTCTGGGTCCGCCCGGATCGGGAAAAGGGACCATTGCCGCGCGATTGCAGCAGGAATTCGGATTGGACCACGTTTCGTCGGGCCATTTGCTGCGACGCGAAGTGGAAAACGGCTCAGCCATCGGGCAGCGATCGAAATTGTTCCTTGAAAAAGGCGAGTTGGTGCCGGACCGGACGGTGCTGAAGTTGATGGGCGAGTGGATGAAGTCGGTGCCGCTCGAGGACGGTTTCATGCTCGACGGTTTTCCGCGAACGCTGAGCCAGGCCAGGGCACTGGACGAATGGCTGGCAGCGCGAAACGCGCCGATGGAGGCCGTCATTTTATACAACTGCGATTTGGCCATTGTTCTCGATCGGATAACGGGACGCTGGAGTTGCCCGAAGTGCGGCCGGGTGTATCATATTTACTCCGTGCCGCCTGAAGTGGCCGGGAGTTGCGACGATTGCTCGGTCGAGTTGACGCAGCGGGCGGATGACAGTGAGCCAGTGGTGCGCAAACGATTCGAGATTTACACGCGTCAAACCAGACCGCTGGCGAAGTATTACCGGCAACAGGGCAAATTGACAGTGGTTGAGGCCGCGCTGTCGCCGGAGGAACGGTTCGCGAGAACCGTGGCGGCTTTGAATTGAAGATCATTCTGAAAACGGGGCGGGACCTCGAAGCGATGCGACCGGCCTGCGCGGTGGCGAGCATGGTGCTTGAGGAAGTGGCGGCGTTCATCCAGCCGGGCGTGACGACCCGTGAGGTTGACTGTTACGCCGCGTCGCGCATCAAACATTACGGGGCCAGAAGCGCTTTTTTTGGTTATCGGAAGTATCCGTGCAATATCTGCATTTCGGTGAACGACGAAGTGGTGCACGGACTGGCGAACGACCGGCGACTGCAATTTGGCGACATCGCGAGTCTCGATGTGGGCGTGGTTTACAACGGCTTTATCGGAGACACGGCCCGGACGGTGGCGGTGGGGGGCTGCAGTTTGGAAGCGCAGCGCCTGATGGACGTCACCGAAAGGGCGCTGTATGTGGGGATCGCCCAGGCGGTTCCCGGCAATCGGGTCAGCGATATCTCGCGGGCCGTGCAGAATTACGTGGAAGGCAATGGGTTCAGCGTCGTGCGGGAATTTGTGGGCCACGGAGTCGGTCGCTCGGTGCATGAAGAGCCCCAGGTGCCGAATTACGTGGATTCCAAGGCGCAGGATCATAGATTGCTGCCGAGCATGACCCTGGCGATTGAACCGATGGTGAATGCGGGCGGACCAGCGGTAAAAATCCTGAAAGACGGCTGGACAGCGGTGACGCAAGATGGTTCACTGTCCGCCCATTTTGAGCATACGGTATTGGTGACCGGGTCCGAGCCGGAAATCTTAACGTGCCTCGAGAAGATGCCATCAAAGTTGAAGGTACGGTAGTGGAAGTTTTGAAAGACAACCTGTTCCGGGTGGAACTGCCGAACCGACATCGGATCCTGGCGCACATCGCGGGAAAGGCGCGGCTGAAATTCGTCCACTTTTCGCCCGGAGACAAAGTAACGGTGGGAATGTCGCCCTATGATTTGTCAAAGGGTTGCATTACCGAAGAACAGAATATTTGATACATGAAAGTCCGCGCATCAGTGAAACGGCTTTGCGAGCACTGCAAAATTGTGCGTCGCAAAGGTGTCATTCGCGTCATCTGCACCAACGCGCGCCATAAACAACGTCAAGGTTAGGAGCCAAGCATGCCACGTGTTCTGGGAGTAGATATTCCTGCGGAAAAGCGCATCGAAATCGCGCTGCGTTACATCTACGGCATCGGGCCGGTCAACTCGAAGGAAATCCTGGCGAAAGCCAACATTAACCCGGCCCTCCGCGCCAAGGATCTGAACGAACAACAGTTGTCTCAGATCGTTCACGCCATCCAGGATGGCAAATATGTCACCGAAGGCGATCTCCGCCGCGAAACCGGTCTGAATCTGAAGCGGCTGCAGGCGATCAAGTGTTATCGCGGCATCCGTCACCTGCGCGGATTGCCGGTGCGCGGCCAGCGCACCCAAACCAACGCCCGTACGCGCAAGGGACCGCGCAAGACCGTCGGCGTCCAGCGCAATCCGAACGCGAAGACGGGCATCCACTAATCCGAATTCGTTTTATGGCGGAAGAAACCAAGTCCAGGAAATCCGCAGTGAAGAAGGAAACCAAACCGGAAGCTGCCGGCGCCGTGGCAACTTCCAAAGCGGCTCCCGAAAGCAAAGCGGCCAAAGCGCCGAGGAAGGCGACTGCGGAAGCCGAAACGGCTGCGCCTGTCAAAGCTCCAGAAGCCGCGCCCGCCGCCGCGGCGACTGCCCCCGCAGCGCCCACCGCGGCCGAGTTGCTGGCGGACGAGGCCGCCACCCGGAAGATCATCAAGGCGAAAGGCTCGAAAAACATCACCTCCGGCATCGCCAACATTTCGGCGACCTTCAACAACACGCAGGTGACGATTACCGACATGCAAGGCAATGTGCTCGGCTGGTCCAGCGCCGGTCGCGTCGGCTTCAAAGGCTCGCGCAAGAGCACCGCCTTCGCCGCTCAGCAGGTGGCCCAGGACGCGGCGCGACAGGCCATGTCGCACGGCATGAAAGAAGTGGAAGTGAAAGTCAGGGGACCCGGCTCCGGCCGGGAGTCGGCCATTCGCGCTTTGCAGGCGATTGGCCTCGAAATTTCGTCCATCAAAGACGTCACGCCGGTCCCGCACAACGGTTGCCGTCCTCGCAAGAAACGCCGCGTCTAGCACATCTCAAATTTCAAATTTGAAATCTCAAATCTAATTTATGGCTCGTTACACAGGACCTCGCACTCGCATTAGTCGCCGTTTCGGCACACCGATTTTTGGCCAGTCGAAATATCTGGAACGGAGAAATTATGGCCCCGGCGTGCACGGACCGAAGTCCCGCCGAAAAGTCACCGATTACGCTCTGGGCCTGCTCGAAAAGCAGAAGTTGCGCTACTACTACGGTTTAATGGAACGCCAATTTCGCAACGTTTACGAGCGCGCGCTCAAGCGGCGCGGTGTCACGGGCGAAACCATGCTGCAGATTCTGGAGACCCGCCTGGACAACGTGGTTTATCATCTCGGCTTCGCGAACACGCGTCCGGCCGCGCGCCAGATGGTGTCCCACGGCCACATCAGAGTGAACGGGCGCAAGGTCAACATTCCTTCCTGCGCGTTGAAAGTGAATGATGTCGTGGAAGTGAAGGACTCGAATGTTGCGCGGCAGATGGCCTCGAAGAACCTGGAGATGGCCACCAGCCGCGTGGTCCCGGATTGGCTGTCGCTCAACAAAGAGGCCTTCAAAGGCGCCGTCGCTCGCGTCCCGACGCGCGACGAAATCCAGCCGATTGCCAACGAGCAGGCCGTGGTCGAATTTTATTCCCGCTGAGCAGCCGCTCTCGAGTGAGAGCACGATGCAATTATACGGACCCGAACCGCGGCGGGAATGAATCGGTTCGGGTCAGATTAAAATTGCGAGAAAGAAAACTATGCCAGTACGTTTAGGCCGTTTCGAAATGCCCAAGCGGTTGACCAAGGAGGATTCAACCGCCACGGAAACCTTCGCCAAGTTTATCGCCGAACCGTTTGAAACCGGTTACGGCCATACCATTGGCAACTCTCTGCGCCGCGTGCTCCTTTCCTCGCTGGAAGGCGCAGCGATCACCTCCATCAAAATCGACGGAGCCATGCACGAATTCACCACCATCGACGGTGTGGTCGAGGACGTGACTGACATCGTTTTGAACCTCAAGAGAATCAAGTTCAAGGCCCACACGCGCGAGCCCCAAACGCTGACGCTTTCCGTGAGCAAAGACGGTCCGGTGAACGCCGGGGACATCAAACTGAACCAGAACGTCGAGTTGGTCAACCCCGACCAGTTGATCTGCACGCTGGACAAAAAGAAAAAGTTCGAGATGGAACTGGAAATCAAGGTGGGCCGAGGTTTTTGCCCCGGAGACGAAAATAAAAAGCTCGACCAGCTCATCGGCGTGATTCCGATCGATTCATTGTTCTCGCCCGTGACACGCGTTCGCTACGCCGTGGAAGCCGCTCGGGTCGGCCAGCGCACCGATTACGACCGTTTGATCCTGGAAATCCTGACCGACGGTCGCATTTCGCCGGACGACGCCCTGACCCAGGCCTCGGCGATTCTACAACATCACCTCGATGTCTTTGTCGGCTATGACAAGAATGCCGTTGAGTTCGAGGAAGCCGAAACCAAACAGGACGACGAGAAGGCCAAGCTTAAGAAACTGCTCAACATGAGCGTCAACGAAATCGAGTTGAGCGTGCGCGCGGCCAACTGCTTGAACAACGCAAACATTACGACCGTCGGCCAGCTCGCGATGAAGACCGAAGCCGAAATGCTCAAGTATCGCAACTTCGGCAAGAAGTCGCTGAACGAAATCAAAGAGAAACTGGCGGCGCTCGGACTGACCCTGGGTATGAACATCGACCCCTCTTTGCTCGAAGCGCCCAAGGAAGAAGCCAAAGCACTTCAAGTCTGAGGAACGGTTATGCGTCATCGGAAACGAACCGCCAAGCTCGGTCGCACTGGCCAACACCGGAACGCAATGCTGGCCAACCTGGTTTGCAGCCTCATCAAGCACAAACGCGTGACCACCACGCTGGCCAGGGCGAAAGCGGCTCGCTCGGTTGCGGAGCAAATCCTCACCCTGGGCAAGGCCGGCACCATTCACGCCCGCCGGCTTGCGGCAGCGCGCCTGCGTCATCAGGCCCGCACGCTGCACAGGAGCAAGGCCGAACGCGAGGCGTGGCGCAAAGGCGAAGACGTCGTGCGCATCCTTTTCGAGGAGTTGGCGCCGTCGTTCAAGGAGCGCAACGGCGGATACACGCGCATCGTGAGACTGGACCAGCGCCAGGGCGACGCCGCGCAGCGGGCGATTCTGGAATGGGTGGATTTTATTGCGCCGGCGGCCGAACCAGCAACCGCCGGGGCGGGGACGAAAACCGCCGAAGCAAACAAGTAAGCGAATTGTGTTTCTTTTGGCGGCCCGTTCGCAAGAACGGGCCTTTTTGTTGGGGCCGCCTGGAATCAGGTGTTGTTACGGTTTGCATCTCGGAGGAGCGAGCGTCCTCGCGAGCCGACTCGTCAGCCTCCCTCCACCAAACGGTGCCACGACTCGAAATAATTTCTTGGCGTATGGAAAAAATACGTGTAGGTAGCATCGCGTTCCACGATGCCACGAAACGGCGAATCGACGGTCATGAATTCTGCGAAATCCTCTGCTTCCCCGCTGGCTGGACCCTGGTGGCGTGAGTTAAATGGCTACCACTGGTTTGTTTTCCTGATCGCCGCCTTCGGCTGGATGTTCGATTGCTTCGATCAGCAAATCTTCACGAACTCCCGTTCGATCACGATGCAGGATCTCATGCCCCAGGCCGATACCTTGACGCAGGTCAAATTCGGTACCTGGGCTACTTCCATTTTCATCGTGGGTTGGGCGACGGGCGGATTGATCTTCGGCAGCATCGGGGACAAATGGGGCCGGGCCAAAACGATGGCCGTGACCATTCTCGTTTACGCGGTCTGCACAGGCTTGAGCGGATTTGCGAAGAGCTGGTCGATGTTTGCCATCTTCCGGTTCCTGACTGGCGCAGGCGTCGGCGGCGAGTTTGCCGTCGGTGCGGCGCTCTTGGCGGAGGTGATGCCGGACCGCGCGCGCCCGCACGCGCTCGGATCATTGCAGGCGTTGTCGGCGATCGGGAACATTCTCGCGGCACTTTCCCTGGGGGTCGTTGTCCCGGGTGACAAACTGGGTTGGGGATGGCGTGGACTTTACTACCTGGGCGCGCTGCCCGCGCTCATCGCTGTTTTTGTCTTTGCCCGGCTGAAAGAGCCGGAGCGATGGGTCGCCGCAAAGGCTGCCGCCGCGCAAGCACAGGCCATGGATAAGTTTGGGCGGATCAGTGATCTCTTTACCGACGCGCGCTGGCGGCGTCACACACTCGTCGGGCTGGGCCTTGCCATTGCCGGCCAAATCGGGCTGTGGGGCGTTGGGTTTTACACGCCTGAGTTGATCGATTCCGCGATCCCGACCGTTGAAAAACAGACCCGGCCAAAAATGGAAGCCATCCTCAGCGCCGGTTCGCTCGATGCTCACGTCGCCGCAGTGGGCGCGCTGGACGAGAAGGAAAAGCGCAAATACGCCAATTTCCTTGCGCGCATCTCGCGAGGCGGGGGGAAGGCTGACGCGATCCGGGAGTTGAACACGCCGCTGACTTCCGACCGCAGGGAAGAGATTCGCGGCCTGCTTGAAAAAGCGGTTACCGACGATGAGAAGACGCGATTGAAGTCCATCGGCGGCATTCTGCAGCAGATCGGCGCATTTCTGGGCATTTCCTGTTTCACGGCCCTCGCGGCGCGACGCGGGCGTCGTGTTTCGTTTTTGATCGCGCTGGTGCTGGCCTGGGGTAGTTTGATCTGGGCTTTTTCCACCTTCAGCCGGCCGGCGCAGATCTGGTATCTGTGGCCGATCATCGGCTTCTGCGTTTTTGCGCCGTTCGGCGGTTACGCGATTTATTTTCCGGAACTCTTCCCCACGCGACTGCGGACCACCGGCACCAGCTTTTGTTACAACGTTGGCCGATACGTCACGGCCTTCGGCGTTTTTCTGCTCGGCCCGCTCGCCCAGGCGGCGCAAGGACTGACGGCCATGCCTGGGTTCCGCCTGGCGGCAATGCTGATGGCTTCGTCTTACCTGCTTGGAATCATCGCCCTCATCTGGGCCCCCGAAACAGTGAACAAACCGTTGGCCGAAGACGAAAAAGCTTTCGCGCATTGAGTGGAGGCAGGGAGGCCGATAAACTCGCAGCCGGGCGCCGGCTCGCGTCGTCGACCACGGTTCATAGTCCCAATACGCGGCTGGGAATGGCGCCGCGGCTGCCGCGCGAACGCGCTACTTCGCCAGGTTCAAACAGATCAACTCGTCTTCGCTGCGCTTTTGCGGATTGACTTTGAACAGGCCGAGCAGGCCGCCCTCGCCGAGCACAATCAGTTTTCCATCCGCCAGGATCGCCGAGCCGCGACCGTAAACCTTGGGTTGCGGTGTTTCGCGGCTGCTGTGCAATGGCCAGCTCTCGTCGCGGTCCCACAGCAACCTGCCGGTTTTCAGTTCAACACAACGGAAACGCGCGTCCGGCTCGTTGCGACCGCTGAACGCATAAAGATAACCGTCGTGATAAATCGGCGTGGTCCAGTGAATTTCCAGCGCGGTGCTGCGCCAGACTTCGTTGAAACTCCGATTGTCCGGCCTCACGCGCAACAGAACGGAGCCGACCCTGTAGTAAGCGGCGGAAATGAAAATCAGGTCGTCCACCACGACCGGGTTCATGGCGTTGACCGATTCCTCGACGCGCGAGCGGAACCAGAAGCTGAAGTTCACGTTCCCGTTGGTTGGATTCAGCGAAACCAATCCCTGCCGCATCAGGCAAAAGATTTGCCGCTGGCCGTTGACCGTCGCGGGTAACGGTGTCGAATAACTGGCCTGTTTGTCCCAGCGTTTCCAGCTCACTTTCGGCTCGCCAGGCCACCCGGTCATCGGCTTCCCCTGCCAGTTCTTTTCCCCGACGCTTTCCCAGGCGGTTTTTCCCGTTTTCGCGTCGAACGCGACCAGGCCGGCGTTGGGTTGGCCGCCGACCATGACGGTCAACAAATCGCCTTCCAGGATCGGCGAACTGCCGACGCCGAAGAAAGCGGGCGGCACCTCAAACTCCTTTGCTGTATCGCGTTGCCAGACCAAATTGCCCGTATGCAGTTCCAGGCAGACCAATTTGCCCTCCGCGCCGAACGTGTAACAGCGGTTGGTGATGAGCAGCGGAGTGCCGCGTGGCCCGTTATTGTAACCGTAGGGGTCAATGAACCGGCTGGGATACCCGTAGCGCCAGAGCGATTTGCCGCTTGCGGCCTCGAAGCATTCGACGATTTCTTCGTCGCCGATGCGATGATGCAGCACGAGCCAGTCGCCGCGCACCGAGGGCGCGCCGTACCCGGTGCCGATTTTTTTCTCCCACACGATCGGTAGACCGTTGGCGGGCCAACGCTCAAGCAGGCCGGTTTCATCGGAAATGCCGTTGCCGTGCGGGCCGAGGAAGCGCGGCCAGTCTTCATCTGGCATGTTTTCCGTCAGGCAACAGTTCGCACAAAAAAGTGCGCTGTTCGCGCCGATCAGGATTTTTGAAGACAGACGCACAACCGTCGCTACAATCGCAGGAAGATTTTTTTGCGGTAGAGGAAGTGACAGAGCCAAATGCCCAGGCCCAGGCCGACCAGAGCAACGACCAGGTCGCCAAAGCCGGCGGTCACAGTGTTGTCGAGAAATCTCTTTACGTCGCCGCCGACGAGGCGGAATCCAAGCCGATCGAAATTGATAATGTTATTGGCCAGATAAACCGTGATGGAGTTCGTCCCGATCCAGAGGAACGGCTGGCACCATTTCTGGTATTTCCAGACATCGATCACGAGGTAAAAGAAGCCAAGCAGGAGGGCGCTGTATCCGCCCGCCACCAGCACGTAGGAGGAGGTCCAGATTTTTTTGATCACCGGAAATTGCAGTCCCCAGAGATGACCGAGGAGCACCGCAGCCAGTCCGGCGGAGAGCAGGTATTGCACCTTGCGTCGGTCTTCGATGTTCTTGTTCTTGATCAGCAGGCCGGCGAAGACGCCGAGCAGGCAAGTGGCAATGGCAGGCAGCGTGCTCAACAGTCCTTCGGGGTCCCAGGTGCCGTCCCATTTCATTCCGGGCAGATATTTCTGGTCAATGTAATGCGTGAGGTTGACGCCTTTGATGAAGGCGCCGGAAATCAGGTTCGTGCTCGTGAGATTCAATTGGGCGACGTTGGTGAAGCCGGTTTCGCGGCAGACGGTTTGAGAACCGCCAGGCGTGGGCCGAACGTCCGGGAACGGCACGAAGGTCAATAACGCCCAGTAACCGACCAGCAACGCCACGCAAATCGCCAGCAGGCCTTTGATCCGGAAGAAACAGAAGAACAATCCGGCGAACAGATAGCAAAGTGCGATGCGATTGAGCACCCCCATCAACCGGATATCAGGCCAATCGTGGCCGAAGCCCCCGTAGTAGAAAATTCCGAGCAGGAACAGAATCGCGCCTCGTCGGATGACGCGGCGCATGGCCGCGCCACGGCCTGCGGTCTCCATCGCTTGGCTCAGGGAAAAGACCAGGGACACGCCGACAATGAAAACGAAGAGTGGGAAGATCAGGTCGTAAAAGTGAATGCCCTCCCAGTCCTCGTGGTCCAACTGCTCCGCCAGGACGCGGAACAGACCGGTGTTGCTGATTTTGTTGAGCCCGTGAAACAGGTCCTCGGCCCCGATGATCCAAAACATGTCAAAGCCGCGCAGGGCATCGAGAGACATCAGCCGTTGGGATACATTGGAGGAACCGGTAGCGGTTGAGTTTTCGTCAGCCATGGGTGCGCTAAAGGGAACATTTTCACGGCCGTTTTTCAATTCTTATTTGGGCTTGCGCAAATCAACGCAGACCAAAGTGTCCTTGCTTCGAGCGTAGAGATGGCCATCGGCGAGGGCTGGATAAGCGCGGACGCCGTTGGGGAGAATTTGCGCGCGGCCAATGGGTTTGAAGCCGTCCGGCGAAGCGGGCGCCAGGATGAGTTCTCCGTTTTCTTTGAGCACGAGCAGACGTTGGCCAGCCAGGGTGACCGTGCCCGCGCCGAAACGGTCTTCGCTCCACCGAATTTTGCCGGTCTTCAGCTCA
>QHOP01000292.1 GCA_003219345.1 Verrucomicrobiota bacterium | reverse complement strand
TCGTTAAAACGTAAAACAGAATTTTCCCGCATCGCATGTCACTCCGACCGATTTAACGTTTCAACCCTTTTAGCGCTTTTAACGAACCATGAACGACCTTCGCTTCGCCGTCCGCCAGTTGCTGAAAAACCCCGGCTTCACCGCCGTGGCCGTGCTCACCCTTGGGCTTGGGATTGGAGCGGCGTCGGCCATGTTCGGCCTCATTCAGGGGGTTCTGCTGTCGCCGCCACCTTATGCCAAACCGGACCGGCTCGTTCTCGTGTCGCCGGTCAGAATCGACGGTCGCGCTTACCAGCAGGGATGCACTATCGGCCAGTGGCTGGAATGGCGGAAAGCGAGCCAAGCCCTCCAGGCGCCGGCGTTGTACAGTTGGACTTTTAACTTTCTGGTACTGCCCGACGGGAGCGAATCGCTCGGCGGAATGGCTGTGACCAAGGACTTTTTCCCGGTGCTCGGAATCAAGGCGGTGCTCGGTCATGAATTCACGGAATCGGAAATCGCGGCCCCGAATGCGCCGCCCACGGCGATCATTCTCGGACACGATCTTTGGCAAAGGAGGTTCAACGGCGATCCGGATATCATTGGCAAACCGGTTCACATCAGCCGCCATCCGTCACCGCTCACGGTGGTGGGTGTGATGCCGCCCGGCGTGCGTTTTCTGCCGGATCCTTCCACCGCGAGCGAACCCAACTACGACGTCAACGCCCTCGTGGATTTCTGGTTGCCCGTGGCTCCTGACGAGACGAGGCCCAAGAACCGGGGTTGGAACGCGGTCGCCCGGCTGCGGGATGGAGCCGCGCTGGAGCAAGCCCAGGCGGAGGTAGCGGCGCTGACCGGCAGGCACGCGCAGACAGATCCTGACCTGGAAGGAATCACGGCCAAGGTCCTGCTGGTGCAGGACGAGTTGAATCACGAAGGCCGTCGACTGCTGATACCGTTGCTGGGCGCGGTAGCGCGTGTGTTCCTGATCGCCTGCGGCAATGTCGCCGGTCTGCTGCTCGCCCGCGGGCTCCAACGACAACCGGAGTACGCGATTCGTTCCGCGATGGGCGCCGGGCGGTGGCGCCTGTTTCGCCAGGTCCTGATAGAAAGCATGGCGCTCGCTTTGGTGGGTTCGGGATTCGGCGCGGGCCTGGCGGCGGGAGCGGTCAAACTGTTCAAGGCAATCGGCGGCCACGCGATTCCGCGTTCCGACGCCGCGACAGTAGGATGGCAAATATTCGCTTTCGGGTTGGCGGCGGCGCTGGTCGCGGCGGCGATCGCGGGGTTGCTGCCGGCGGTGCGCGCATCATTCCTTGACCCGTATCCAGCGCTCAAAGGAACGCGCAGCAGTGCGGGCCGCACCGAGCGGCGACTTCTCGGAGGAGTGGCCACGTTCCAGATCGCCCTGACCCTGGCGCTGCTGGTGGGCGCGGCATTGTTGATCCGAACGGTAAGCAATCTGGCCAGGCTGCGTCCAGGCTATGACACGGAAAACATCCTGGCTTTGACAGTGACGTGCGTTCAGCGCGACCAGTGGAAGGATTTTCACACGCGCGCATTGGAGCGCGTCTCCGCGCTTCCCGGTGTGAGACAGGCCGCGTTCGTTTGGGGTCTGCCCCTGACGGGCAACAAATGGAGCGGCGACATGGAAATTATCGGACAGCCCAGTTCCTCGAAACTCAGAGATCAAATGAATCTGCCGTTGCGTTCCGTGACGCCGGACTATTTTGACGCACTGGGAATCAAGTTCCTCGACGGACGCGGCTTTCGGCCTTCGGACAATTCCGAAGCTCCCGCCGTCGCTGTCGTCAACGAAGCGCTGGCGGAACGCTATTTCCCCAAGGCCCATCCGATTGGTGTGAAGTTGCGCTTTGTCGGCGACACCAATCGAACGATCGAGGTCGTCGGCGTCGTTTCGAACACCCGGACGGAAGCCCTGAGTCAGCGGGCGGAGCCTGAGGTCTATTTTCCATTCTGGCAGAGCAGCGCCTTTTCCAAACATCTGATTGTTCGCACGTTGTCGGACCCGCGCCAGCTCGCCGCAATGGTGAAGCGGGAACTGCATTCGGTCGATCCCACGGCGGCAGTCGAGCACGTAAAAACGATGGAGGACATCCGCCGCGAATCCGTCGCGCCACGAACGTTCGTCATGCGCCTCCTGGTCGGCTTTGCCCTGGTGGCGAGCGCGCTGGCCCTGGTTGGGATTTACGGAGTGCTGTCGCTTTCCGTCGGTGCGCGCACAAAAGAGATCGCGGTTCGCATGGCGATTGGGGCCCAATGGCACGAGGTCCTTCGAATGGTCCTCGGTGAGGGCTTTCGACTGATCGCCCTGGGCGTGCTCCTGGGAGCGATCATAGCGGTTTCACTGGGGCGGGTGCTTGAGACGTTCCTTTTTGAGGCGAAACCGGCCGACCCGATCACGTTGGGAGGAGCGGCGCTGCTCTTCTCCGCCGTCGGGTTGCTTGCCTGCCTGCTGCCTGCCTTTCGCGCGGCACGCGTGGATCCGATGGAGGCGCTGCGTTATGAATGATAATCCGTTAAATCGTTGAACCGTTGAATCGTTAAAACGTGAAACTGAATCTTCCGACATCGCGTGCCACTCCGACCGGTTTAACGTTTCAACCCTTTTAACGCTTTTAACGAACCATGAACGACCTCAAATTCGCCTTCCGCCAACTGCTGAAAAACCCCGGCTTCACCACCGTGGCCGTGCTTACGCTCGCGCTTGGGATCATGGCGACCACGGCGATGTACAGTGTGATTTACGCAGTCGTGCTGGACCCGTTCCCTTACAAGGATGTGGACCACTTGATGAGTGTCAAGGTCTGGAATCCCGGCGAGCAGGGATACCGGACATACTACTCGACCGATCAGTTCCTCGAGATCGCCGGGCGGAGTTCGATCTTTGAGGGGGTGATCGCCTCGACGATCAGCGACGTCGTGTGGACAGGTGAAGGCGATCCGCAGCGGCTGCGCGGAAACCACGGCACGCCGAACACATTTCGGGTGATGGGCGTGCCCCCATGGTTGGGGCGGACGATCCTGCCGAGCGACGGTGAGACCGAGGCGGAGCCAGTCTGTGTTCTCGGTTACCGTTTTTGGCAGCGCCAGTTTGGCGGCGACCCGCGCGTGGTGGGGCGGCAACTCCGCTTGAATGACAAGGTCCGCACCGTTGTTGGAGTCATGCCGAAGCGATTCATGTGGCGCGGCGCGGATGTTTACCTGCCGATCGTGTTCGAGCGGGGGAGGGTGACCGAGGGCGTCCGCTTCGTTCACTTGCTTGGACGGCTCAAGCCGGGCGTCACGGAGGCGCAGGCGGAAGCGGACCTCCGGCCGATCATCGAGGATTTGAAGAAGAGGGAGCCGACTCAATTTCCCGACCGGTGGCGGGTGGGACTGCTCTCGTTCAAAGAAACCTTCCCCAGTGACATTCGTGAAAATCTTTGGATTCTCTTCGGGGCGGTCGGGCTGCTACTTTTGATCGCCTGTGCCAATGTCTCCAATCTTCTGCTGTCAAAAGCCAGCGCTCGGCAGAAGGAGATGGCGGTGCGAGCTGCCTTGGGGGCGAGCCGGGCGCGCCTGATTCGTCAGTTGCTCACCGAGAGTCTGATTCTTGCCGCGGCCGGGGCTGTCCTCGGTGTCGTTCTCGCCTTCGGAGGTTTGCAGGCAATCCTGACCCTCGTTCCTCCCGACACGATTCCGGACGAGTCGGAGATTGCGCTCAACACTCCAGTCCTGTTGTTCACGCTTGTTGTGTCGGCGCTCACCAGCATTGCTTTCGGCCTGGCCCCGGCGCTCCACGTCTGCACCCGCGACCTCGCCAACGCGCTGCGCGAGACCGGTCGAAGCGTGGCGGGAAGCATTCGCCAGGCATTCCTGCGCCAGGGCCTGGTCGTTGCCGAAGTTGCGCTGTCCCTCATGCTGCTGGTGGGCGCCAGTCTGATGATCCGGACGTTTCTGGCGATCCAGGACGTGCAACTCGGTTTCCGCGCAGACCGATTGCTGACGATGCGCGTTCCGCTGTCGGAGCAACGTTATCCCGATCCTCAGCGCCGGACCGCGTTCTTCCAGGAACTGCTCGACCGCATCAGTGCGATTCCCGGCGTGAAGGCCGTCGGTGTGAACACCAGTGTGCATCCGATGTGGAACTGGGGCCTGCCCGTGGAAGTGCCAGGCAACACTCAGGACGAACGACCGGTCGTGGTTCATCAGATCAATCCGGACTACACCCGCGCGCTCGGGATCGCGCTCATTGAGGGCCGCCTGTTCGCGGAGGTCGAGGTGAGCCACCGGCAGCACCTGGCCATCGTCAATCAAACCTTTGCGCGCACCCGACTGGACGGTCGGAACCCCTTGGGGCGAACCGTTCGCATCCCGCGGCTGAAGCAGGCTCCCTTCGCCCTAGAGGACGATTCCTTTCAGATCGTTGGAGTGGTGAAAGACACGTTGAATCGCGGCCTCACGGACCAGGTGATGCCTGAGATTTATCTGCCCTTCACGTTGTCGGGCCTGGCGAACCGTGTCGTGATGCTCACCCAGGCGGACCCGGCCGGAGTCACTCGCGCCGTACTGAG
>QHOP01000376.1 GCA_003219345.1 Verrucomicrobiota bacterium | reverse complement strand
TGTTTCGCTCATACTGCTCAATGGGGTTCTTCGCTGCAAATCCATGGAAGTGGTTGTCCCAGATTCTGTAGGCAACCAGCTCGTCCCGCGTGGGAAGTCCGTAGTCGGCTGGGTTGATGAAAAACTCACGCGGATTCATATCGTTCTTTGGCCAGTAAGTATTCCGTGATTGAACAGGAGGCAACAGAGAAAACCGAGATTGCCCGCAACGCGCACGCCATCTCTGGATATTCCAATTGAGTCGCCAGCCACGAATTGTCCGGTGACGGCCTGGACTGGTTGTTCGGAGCGCCCCTTCTCCGTTCTCTCTGTTGGCTCCTGTTCGATTCTGACACCTACGGATTCGGCGTCGTTTTCGAAGGCCAGTTCAGGTGTTTCTGTAGAAACTCGAACGTGCCTTCCCCATTGATGCTGTGGCCGCCTTGAAAGAATTCGATTTCGGTCCGGTCAGCCAGGCCCAGTTGCGCGTAAAGCCAGCGTGTTTTCGCGTATTCATAGCTGACCCAGGAATCAACCCCGACACGGTCGAGATGGCCGCGTTCAACCATGAACGGTCGCGGCACCATCAGGTAGCTCATTTCCGCATAGTCAAAAGTCTGGCCCAGGTTCCAATACGGCATTTCCCATTCGATGGACCGCATGAAGCTGAAGGGTTCGTCCGTGGCGGCCACCTTGCGCGTCCATTGGTTGAAATCACCGGAACAAATCGACAGGCAATATTTCTCCAGAATGGCCGGCACGCGCACCGCCGTTTCTCCGCCGTAGCTCAGCCCATAAAAGGCGATGCGCTCACCATCCACATTCGGCAGCGTTGCGAGCCAGCGCAGGAGTTGATCGTGCTGCGCAATGATGAAGGAAAACAGCGTCGCCTTGACGGTGTTGGCCTTGCGGCTGAGCCATCGGTAACGGTCTTCGCCGCGATACAAATTGTGCGGTGCGAACGTAATGAACCCGCGTTCCGCCAGCGCTCCGGCAAAATTGTTGTAAGCGGTGTTGTTGGCGTCGAGCGTGTCGCGTGGCACCCCGTTGCGACCATGCTGGCAAACGACCACCGGGCGGCGTTCGCCCGGCTTGAGGTCCTTGGGCAGCACCAGAACCCCCCACGCGAACAACTCCGGATAAACATCCAACACCACATCATACGCGATCCACTTCCCGCTCTCGGCAACTTTTCGTGTGCGGGGATTGAATGGCAACAACCGCTCGTCAAACCGGCCCATCCCCTCCTCCCAGAACTGGCGTCGAAAGGCCTTTGCGCCTTCGATGAATTTCTCCGGCGAATGGGTGGGATGTCTCCGGGCGGTGCTCCATTGCCTGTCGGACAACTCCGGCATGACCGAGTAAAGGAAGGATTTGTCCCGGACTTTGTCGGACTGGCGCACGAGCGTCTGCACGTGGTTCTCCATTTCCTGGACCAGTCGCTGCTGTCGCAAGGCAGGGTCGAAGGAGACCCGTTTATCTACGGGAAGTTCTCCGGACAAGGCGGCGAGTTCTCCAGTTCCCAGTCGCAAGGCAAACGCTGCCATCGCGCGATCAGAGAATGGGCCGATGGGCTTGCCATCCTCCGCCGCCACCAGCACGGGTCTGGGAAAGGTTGGGCCTGATTCAATCCGCTCCACCTCCGCCCTGACGCTTGCGAAATCCGGTGTGTGCCACTCTCCTTTTTGGTCAAGGACTGTGGGCGCCGGGCTGTGCTCGACAATGAGCGGGCGCGGCAGAACCAGGGAAGCCACTTCGACGTCACCAAACTCGCGGAGCAGCCCCCAAACATTGCGATAGATCGGTTCGGCCCAAACCTTCTGCCGTGAATCGAAATAGCCGCTCACCAAAACCACGTCGATTTCTGGATCGACCGCCGCGGCGTAGAATGCAATCAATCCGCCTTCGCCGTAACCGCAGACTCCAACCTTGCTCTGTTGGCCGCGCTGCTGACGGAACCAGTCCACCGCTGCCATGACGGTCTGCACTTCGTACCCGATGACGTGGCGGCCCATATGAAACGCCTGCCGATAAATCCATTCGCGATGGGTTTGATCCGAACTCCGAAGCTGCTTGTCATCCGTCTGCAATTTCGCCCGGCTCACCAACGTTGGTATGACAAGTTCGAACCCATTCTCAGCCAGAAGGCGCGCCGCCTGTGATTCAGCCTTACCGCCTGTGGCAAGCCCCATCAATTGCTCGGGGGTTTGGTCCGCATCGGGCAGCACCACGACCGAGGCGACTGGCGGCCGTCTTGGTTGGACCAGCAGACCATGGCCGAACACCCCATCCAATACCGGCCAACGCACTTGATAAACCTGGTAGCGCGAAGTTTCCGCAATCAAAGCAGGATGCACGTCATCCCCAAATCGTTCCATCCTCACCGGCAGGCGCGGATCCACCGCCCCGATGATGGTTTCGAAATGCGCGCGATTGGGCTGGACCGATTTGGCATAAGCTGCCGGGGACGAAAAATCGCGAGACCACAATTGACTTCGTTTGGCCACGGATTCCTGGATCTTGCGTTCGATGAATCGGTGCGCGCCATCCATCAGTCGAGAGGAGAGATCGGTTTCCTCCCACTCCAACGGTTTGGTCTGCGGCAAGGTCTCCAGCCGTCCAGCCGCCGTGCCTGAAAGGGCAGCCATCAGCCCAACCACGGCGCCAAGGAAAACTTTTTGTTTCATGACGGAGCTGGTAATAAATAGAAGGTTCTACGTCAAATTGGGATAAAAATCTGACTCGTCGCCAAATGCTTCGTGGCCTGGCCTGCACTTTGGCCGGCGTAGCGATTTCGAAGCTGCCAGACTCGTCGACTGCGCCAGGGCAACCTGCGAAGTTGGCGGAGGAAACCCTCGCGTTCATCCGCCGCTGCGCCCGGCCCGACGGCGGCTACGATCCGTCGCCGGATCCGGCCTACGAAGGAAATTCAGATACCCGTCTCAGCGATCTGGCGGGCGTGACCTACGCGGCTACCCTTGCCAAAACCATGGGCTGGGAACTTCCGCATCTGGAACGATCGATCGACTTTATTCAACGGCGACAGCAGCCCGACGGCTCCTTCATTCATTTGGCAGGAAAGATGGATCCCAAATCCGATGCGGCGATTCTTTACAACACAGTCCAGGGCGTCGTCGCCCTCCGCGCTCTGGGACAGCTTCCGAAAATCGATCCGAGCAAAGTCATGGACCGATTTTTCGCCGGTGCTGCGTTCAAGAAACTGCCGTGGTACACAACCAGTTTCTTCCCGCTATTCTATGCGGCGCTGGGCAAGCCTTTTCCCAAACCATACGACGACGCATTGCGCGCTCATCAACTCGGCAACCAAACCGAAGACGGGTATCTGGGCGACCATGTTGCCGCCACCTTCCACATGGCGCATTATTTCCGATTGGTCGGCCGGCCGACGCCAAAAGCCGGGCAGATCGTCGCGCGGGTGCTGCGGGATCAGAAGTCCGACGGCGGTTGGAATATTAAAGACCCCGCCTGGGATGTACACGCTTGTTTCGATGCGGTCTTCATCCTCCGGCAATTGGGCGGCGAAGCGGAGTCGGTCCGCCGCGCGATCGAGAAGGCTGCAGACTGGGCGCTGAGCTGTCGCAATTCTGACGGCGGCTTTGGACATTTTCCCAATTGGCACTCCGATATGGATGCGGTTTACTTTCGGTTCGGCACCTTGGTTCAAGCCGGCCACGTACCTGCAGCCAGACGAGATTTGCCCGACGCCAATACGTTGAGCTGGGGCCACGCCATGCAACCCAGCAAGGTTTATGGACCGGTTCGCTAAAGATGCGCCCGGGTCGTGGGCCTTCGACGAGCGGGAAGTTCGCTTGGAACTGTTGAGAGGGCTTTTGAACAATCGTAGCAGCCGACGTAAGTCCTCATGACGCAATACCACACCAAAGGGCATGAAAATTCCGCAAACTGTGCGTGCTTCCCCCCTCTCCTGGGGGAGAGGGCCGGGGTGCACCGCCATTGAATTAAGGCGGAATGGTTTCTTCCCAATCTTAATCGTAATCTTACTCTTAATCTCCAAGAACCTAAGCCGAGCAAGATTAAGATTAGGATTAAGATTAAGAGCCTGCCAGTGCGGTCCCGCTGCCGAGCTTAATTCAATGGCATTGGGGCCGGGGTGAGGGCGAGCGTTTCTCCAACCCATTTTCGGAGTAGGAGGCTCATTACTCAAAATCCGAAATCCGAAATCGATCAGAGCCTCGTCACCTCGGCTGCTACGAAGGCTTTCGAATTTTCATTAATCCTTGTCCGCCCGGCGGCGCCTGGCTGTGGCGCAGTATTCTGCGTACGCCCGTTGAATCTCCGCGGCATCGGGCGTGCCCCGGTGGATCCAGATCCGATATCGGCAGGTGACCGGTTCACCGGCAGGCAACGTCTTCGGCGTTACTCCCGGCCAACCCACGGCCAGCAGCCCATAATGGCGCGTCATCCAGGTGGGCGGATAGTCCGGATGAGCGGGATTGACGAACACGGCTATGCCGCTCAGGTCGCCGCTGCCTTTCTTTAGATCGCCGGAGAGGTCCGCCCAAGGAAGGTTGGTCACCACCAGGTCCCCGCTCGTTCTGCCATCGGGAACGGTGATCATCGTCTTCGATCGGGGTCCAAACCGCAGCGTCAACCCGCCGTAGCTCTTGCCTTCGGCGCCCAAAAGTGTGACCGGGCGGTCGGTTGGCGTCCACGTCAACTCGAGGTCGATGGCACGACTCGATGCTGACCGCGGCTGGACCCGGAGCCAGAGCGTCTCGCGCATGATTTGTTTGTCGCCGACGAACCATCCATTTTCGACGCCGAGCCGGACGCCATCGGAGCGCGCCTCCTTGGCGAGCCAACGCTGGAATTGATAGCGAATTCCACGCAGGCTCCAGGAATCGACTTCCTGGTCGCCGACTCGGATGTGCGACCACGCCCAGTAAAGACCGCGATGATAGTCGTGATCCTGGGGGAAATCGTCGGTCAACACCTCGCCGTCGAGCCCGTAAAGAGGATGAAAATAGTTGGATCGGCTGCGAGCGTTCGGCGCGTTGGAACTGGTCACCGCACCGAAATGATACACAAATACCGGTCGATCCCCTTCCCAAAGGCCCAGCGATTTGTCGCCGGTCGCTTCGAATCGGAAGCTGGTCGGCGAGGCCGCCGGGGACTTTGTTCCCGGATTCTGCGCCGCAACGGCGGCAACGGAAGCCAGCAGCGCCGATCCCCAACTCAATCGCGTGACAATGGTTTCAGGAGTCAGCACGTTAATCGTTCTTTGCCCCGTAAGTATTCAAGCGATTGAACAGGAGGCAACAGAGAAAACAGAGATGGCGCCCCAAGCGCACGCAATTTCTGGATGTTCCGATTCAGTCACCATCTGGTGATTGTCCGGAGTGCCCGTTCTCCGTTCTCTCTGTTAGCTCCTGTTCACTCCAAGGTAGGGCAGGCGTCTCGCCTGCCTCGCTCGGACGCCAGTCCGAGTGGGCAAAATCGAAGATCCCGGCCGCTCACTTTTAGTGATGCCCGCCGAGATCGCTCGACCCAACGAAACCAGTTGCCCTGCTTTCTACTGCCCGCTTAGCTGCTCCCGACTATCAGCAATATCCCGCCTTAAGTCGGTTATCTCGAACACGGACTTGAATCAGAGCGCGGCCAGCGCCTGCTCCGCATCAGGTGGGTTCCACCAGATTCCTTTACCGAGATCGGCCGCAATAACGCGCGCGGCGTTGTAGCCGCACAGCCCGGTGACGTTGCCTCCGGGATGCGTGCAGCCGCCGCACAAATAGAGGCCCGGAACGGGCGTCCGATAACAGCCCGCGCCAGCGAAAGGACGATGGTACCCCACCTGGTTGTTTGCGAACGAGCCGACCAGCAAGTCTCCGCGGCTCATGTTAGGCAACGCGGCTTCTGTGTCGGCTGGACTAAGGACAAACTGATCCCTGATGATGCCGCGACCAAGATTCGGCGCCAGATCGCTCCACAGCTTGAGCAGTCGCGCGCCGTGAGCTTCCTTCTCTTTCGCCCAATTCGACGGATCGCCGCGCAGAGCGTAGGGGAGCTTCTCCCATAGAAATGCCGCGTGTTTGCCGGGAGGCGCTTGTGATGAATCGAATAATGTCGGGCACGCGCCCCAGGCGACGGGTGACGGGAGTTCGCCTCGTTCGTGGGCGGCAACGATCTCGTGAAATTGACCAAACCGTTCGAGGCCGATTAGGACCATGAAAGCTTCGTTGAGTTCAGGATGGAGTTCAGCCGCAGCGTAACGCGGTGGTTCCTCGAGCGCAAGGTGCAGAGCGAACAGCGGCGCGAGCAGGTTGTATTGGAACTGCGTCGCCTTTTCGCGCACCGATGCCGGCACCGCTTCCGCCGGCATTAAATCGAGGAACGTTTGCTGTGGATTCAGCCCGGAAGCAACGAAGCCGCTCGCATGAAGCTGCTCCCCGGTTGTAAATTCAACGCCCGATGCGCGGCCATTGCGAACGAGGATGCCGCGCAACTCGATGCCGCACCGCACTTCACCTCCGTGCTGAGTGATGTCGGCCACGAGGCCATGCGCGAGGCTGGCCGTCCCGCCCACCGCCATCTGCGCCATGTGGCGCGACGCGAGCAGCGCCGGAATCGAGTGGCCGAATCCATTCAAGCGGAGGTCTACCTCGCGCAGGCCATTGAAGAAGAGCAGGCCAGCGCGCACGGTGTCATTCTCGAAGTGCCGTGTGACGAATTCGAGCGGTGACAACGCGGAGATTTCCAGCAGCCGCCGGCCGAGCGCGGAACGTTCCAGCAATCTGCGGCGCAACCCCGGCTCCAAGGGCGGTGATTGCGCTTCCGGCAGAAGAATCTTTTCCACGATCGGTTTGAATTCCTCGGCCAGCCGCCGCAGCGCATCCGCGTCGCGCTTTGAGAACTCGGCGCAGGATGCGACGGTGCGGTCGAGGTCGGTCCACCATTCGAGCGCGCGACCGTCGCGCAAGATCATGGCGACATTGAGCTTCGGTTCAAGATAGCGGACGCCGTGGTGTTCCAGTTCGAGGTCGCGATACCACGGCATCGCGGTCAGACCGCGATGGAAGAACGAGTGCGGGTTATGCCGGAAACCTGGCAGGCGCGGGTTGTCGATTGTCATCAGTCCGCCGCCGGGAATTGCGGCGCAATCCACCGAAAGCGTCCTCAGTCCGCAGCGCGAGAGGTAGGCCTGCAAGATCAGAGCGTTGTGGCCGGTGCCAAGAATGATGCCGTCAAAGATCGCGTTCATTCGGCTGTTAGTTTCAACAGGAGGTAACTGAGGAAACGGAGAGACGAGAATCGTAGGAGAAAGAGGACCGGCGATGGCACGCACCCCGAGGGGTGAGGCGAAACTGGAACTCGATCCAGCCAAAGTGTCTCACTCTCTGTTCCCTCTGTTTCCTCCTGTTCAATTCAACTGCCATTTCAAGGATCAAACCGGTTATCACGACATTGGCTGGCGCTCAAAGCGCGAGGGATAGAATAGGGGCTTCACCCCGAACGGCCCAGTATTCACCGTGCCCAGGGCCACACGGCCCTCGCGGATGTGCAGGCACGCGAAGCCATCGGGATGCCGGCGGTAAAGATCGCCGTGGGCCGCGAGCGTCGCGTCTTGCCAATCCGCCGGCCACAGGCTCAGCCCGCGATAATAGTGATGGCCGTTGCGTTCGACATGCTCGATGCCAAGCAACGCCATCATCGCCAGATCCTGCAGCAACGTCACCGGGCCGAGGTTGCACAAATCCTCGCCCGTCAGCACCACCCGTTCGCCATTCCGCCGCCGCTTTTCAAGCAGGCAAGCGTTCGCGATGCCTTTCACGATGCCTTTGCAATTCTTGTGGCTCGTGCCGGCGTAGCCGAGCGCGAGTGCTCGTGGCAAATCGCCAACCGCGCCGTCGGATTCGTCAATGATCAACGGCGGGCGATCCGTCCACGCGCGCAAGGCAGCGCCCGGCTCATCGCCCAAAGCCCGGTCGCGATGCACCGGTTGCTCGACCACGATGATGCGCCGCCACAACTCGCGCAGGGCGGGCTCACCCGCCGCCTTCTGCCAGAACTCATGGAACGCCTCGAAACTTTTGAAATTCTCGTTGCCATCCAAGGTGATGAAACATTTCCCGCCGGTCTTGCGCTCCAGAAGACGGCTCAGTTCGCGCAGGCGCGCGAAGTCTCGCTCCGCGTCGGCGAAGAGTTTGACTTTGAAATACCGCAGGCCGTACTCGCGAATGGAACTTTCCAGATCCTGCGGCAGACCGTCGTCCACTCGTTCGCCCGGCGGAATGTCCCCAGGCGACAACGCGTCACCCAGCCCGACCGTGTGCCGCACAAAGCAGGAAGACAAAGGCGCGGCGGGCAGCAGGTCCCGCGGCTGGGCGCCGCCCAACTCGGCGTAAATCTCGCCCAGGCGCAGGCCGAGCCGGTTCGTTGCGACCATGCGATGGAGCGGTTCACCCGCGACGCGGCACAAACCATCGAGCGCCGCGCGTTCGACAAGACTGACCCCGAGATTCGCCAGCAGGGGCGCGATGTGCCGGGCGTCCGCCCAGTCGCTTTGCTGGCGATACAGCTCTTGCCAGAAATCGAAAAACGAAACCGGAGCGATTCGCTCCGCGAGCTGCGCCGCGTGGCTGATAACCTGGAGCATCTCCGGTAAGTCCTGCTCGAAAGTGGTCGCGGGATTTTTCGTGAACCATTTTGGCGGCAAACCTTCGGCGCTGAGGCCAAAGGAGGATTTTTCTGCCACCGTCACCCTCGTTCTCACAAACAGATGCGGCACGTCCGTCATGCTCGCGATGCCGTAGCGAAACGGAAACCGCGTGCGGGTGTGCCGCACGAAGAACTCGAAGGGCGAAAGTGTGAAGCGGTCAGCCATGGTCAGCATCGAAAGTGGGAAAGCGAGAAAGTGGGCGAGTGGGCATCTCACTTTCCCAGCTTCTCACTTTCTCACCTGCAGAGTAGAGGATTTGCTGATGATTCATTTGCGCTCAAGATACAAATCCCGCCCCTCCACCAACGCAGCAATCTTGCGGTCGGCAACCGAGCGTTTCAACATCCAAAAACCGCAATCCGGATGGACGTACCGCACGCGATCCGGTCCGAGCACTTTTTCCGCGCGCTCGATGGCGCGAGCGATTTCCTCCGGCGTCTCGACGTGGTTCGCCTTGATGTCCACCACGCCCAGGCCGATGCCGATCCGGTCGTTCACGCCCTTGAGCGCGTCAAGATCGGAGGGCGGGCGATGCGCGAGTTCGAGCACGAGATGGTCGGCGTGCAGACGGTTGAGAAAAGAAATCAGCGGCGTCCAGTCGCCTTTTTGAATCGTCTGTCCGCCGTAATTGCCGAAACAGAAATGCACCGCCTTTTCGACGCGCACGGCATCCAGCACGCGATTGATCGCTTCGGCGGCGAGCGGGCCGTCGGCCGGATTGCCGGGAACGTTGGCCTCGTCCACCTGCACGCAGGCGCAACTCAACTCGCTCATCTGCGCCGCGAGCGCATCGGCGATGGCCAGCGTGAGCTTGGCGAAATCGTGATAATGCTCGTCGAGCAACGTGCGGGCGAGCATGTAGGGACTGGTGACCGTGAACTTGAACGGGCCGCCCGCCGCGCTCGCCGCGCGGGCGCAGTCTTCCGGCAGGTTCAAGACTCCTTCCGTGATCGGGCCGGTGACGACCGCGGCGGGCTTGTTGCGCCAGCGCATTTCCGTTTTGGCGCGGAACGCCGCCGTATCGGACCGGCCCACTTCACGCCGCACGCCACCGAATTTATGGACGAAATACTCGATCATGCCGTTGGTGTCGGGATGATTCACGTCGAACCGATACAGTTCACCGTCGGTGGGCAGGTCAATGCCGGCCTGGCGCTGGAGGCTGAACACGACGCGCGTGGCGTCGAGCAGCGCCTGCTCGCTGGGCAGCGCCGCGAGCCAGTCGGGGACGGGATACGAGCCGACGGTGGTGGTGAGGATGCGCGGCGTGGTGGGCGGGTTCATAAAGGCAGATCGCTCGGTCTTGGGATCGTCGCCGATCCTGATCCGGGTTGGTTTTTGATTCGGCTATGGTCGAATGCTTGCATCGTCAACGGCATTCTCTTCTTAAAACACATCCATTTGTCGCAAAACTCCTCAAGGAAGGCAAAGCTCAACATTCTTGAGAATGCTCCTCATAGGCCGTGGAACGACAATCCGTGTGCTTATAAGCTTCTGGCCCTGTGAAAAACCGCCAACTTGTATTGCTCGGCCGGCAAATTCGCCGCCTGCGTGAAGAGACAAAGCTTTCGCAGGAGGAGTTCGCTGGTCTCGCCAACATTGACCGCGCCTACTACGGCGGGATTGAACGCGGAGAACGCAATGTCGCCGCGCTCAACCTCATCAAGATTTCCGACGCACTTGATGTGGAGATTGGGAAATTGTTCCCACCACTCTCGGCGCTGCGTCGTGCGAAGGGAGGCCGCGGTGGACGCTGAGAAGCTGCGCGACGGCATCTTTGCGTTGAGGACACGCCGCGTTGGCTCAGTGGCGGAATGCATGGTCAAGCGGCTATTGAAGTGTTCACTAGGGCGCAACCTTTTCCACGACCTCTACGACGATTCGCTGCATCACCGCATCGAGGTCAAATTTTCTGTCGTTCAGAAGAAGGCGGAACGGACCGTCACGGAAGAAACCGTCGTTCGTTGCATCGAAGAGGCGACTGCGGAGAAACGAATGGTCGCGTTTTCGCAGTGGCATCAACACGAGTTCGACTGCAACATCCAGCAGGTGAAGCGCAAGGAGTTCGATGTGCTCTACTATGGCTTATTCTTCTCAGACTGCATTAAGATTTTCCGTATCGTAAGCAAGGACATCAAAGAGAACAGGCGAGGCGGTCTGATTTACTATTCGGATTTTCAGCATAAAGGAAACGTTGGCGAAGGGCAATTTCACATCAACCCGCAAACGCTCCAGACTCATCTGGACAATTACCTCCACAAGACGCTCATCTACGAGGAGCTTCTTCAGCTCCTCACCTGTGAGAGTTAGCGGAAGAGCATCGGCTGACGCAGGAGAGGAGCAGAGTCGGATTTGATGGGGGAATTCTTTTTTTCCCTGCTTTCAGCCAGAACCAGCCGCCTCAATTCGCCGTCCTCCTCAATTTCAGCCGCGAACGGATTGCTGTTCTGCCAACCCGTTTCGCCAGTTGCGCGGAAATGCTCCACTCGCCGAATCACGATTTCGCAAAACACAGGGTCAACGTCCATCGTGTAACACCGTCGCCCAAGCATGTCGCACGCGAGGAGCGTCGAGCCGGAGTGAGCGAAGAAGTCCAATACTAAGTCCGCCGGATTCGAACTCGCCCGGATGATACGCTCGCAACTCTTGAGCGGCTTCTGTGCGTAGCAGCCGTTCACGTTTTCCTCCATCCGGTAAAACACCTGCTGTATGTCCACCCAAACGTTTCCGGCCCGGATTTTGTCCGACTTGCTCCGCTCTAGGTTCTCGGTCACGAGACCATTTACTTCCTTGTAGTATCCGCGAAGAATCTTGGGGATTTCCGTGTATTCGGCTTCGACGTTGAACGTCGGCGACCCTTTGACGTAGTAGAGCAGTTCCTGGCGCACCGCCATCCAGTTCCTCAGCGTTCCGTAGCCGCGCTGATTTCGCATGGTGATGAAGGAGCGCGGACGTAGGCCCGTGTCCCGCATCATTAGCATAAAATCCGGCAGTGGTTGAAATCCTTCATTCTGGTCAGCCCCAATCCAAACGTAAAGCGAGGCGTCCTTGGCCAGCACGCGGTCGGTGCTCGCAATCCACTGCCTGCACCAATCCACGAATGCGCCAACACTGCGCGTCTCGAAGGCGACAAGATTGTAAGGCGGGTCATGCAACGCGAGTTGAGCCAACTCGCCTCCGACCAGTTTGTCCACTTCTTCCAACTGCGACGCGTCCAAGCAACCAACGCGGTGTTTGCCGAAAGGGTCTTCCCAAATTTCGCCCTGCTGAAGTCTGCAATACTTTTGCAGCGCCGCTGCCACTGTCGGCGCTTGGTCGAGTCGAGGCAACGGATGGTTCCGCATGAGATTTACGATTATCATCTTCACCTCCTCAGGTAAAGCTCGCCTTTGCGTCCATCGGGGCGGAGCTCGGTCGGTGGGTTGCCGGGGATCATGCCTTTCCGCCGCCTTCAATCGCTTCAACGGCCGCCTTGAAGACGGCCTCATCCACTGCCACCAGGTGACCGGCTTCGGGAAAACGGCCGCGCTTCACGTCCTCGGCGTATTCTGCAAATGCGGCGATGCGCTCGTCCTGCAGCCGTTTGGATTCTTTGGGGAAGTTCCTGTAGGCCTTGGCATGGCGCGGAATGCGTTCGTCGTAGTCCTGGAGGATGTCGTCGGAGAAGAGGAACAGCGTGTCACAGCCGCTGCCGGAACCGAGGGACATCAGAAGGAGGGAAGTTTTCTTGCAGAAATAGGAAGCGAGCTGATGCGGCACCAATTCAAGTTCCGCGGCATAGGCGCCGGCATTTTCCAGTCGCTTCATTTGTTCGTAGAGTTGCCTGGCCTCGGCCGGGGTCTTGCCAATCGCGCGAACGTTCGTCCAGGTCGCGTGGCGCGGAACCATTCCCAGGTGGCCCACCACCGGGATTCCTTCCCGCGCCATGGCTTCAATCATCCATGGGCTGGCCGAGCAATAGACCGAACTGGCGCCCAGTTCCAGCGCCTGGAATCCGATGCGGATCGCCTCTTCCGGCGAAGCCATCCCGTGCGGGGTTGCTGCAGAGATGAAACTTTTCGGGGCCGCCGCCACGAGAAGCGGCAATCGGGCCTGCGATGCCGGTGAGTCGAAACTGCAACTCAACAAGTCGATCCCGGCCGCTTCTGCCGCGCCCGCCTCTTCCGGGGATTTGACATGCACATGAGTGAGGCAGCGTTTGCCCTTGAGTTGTCGCAGGTCGTAAACGGAGTATTTCTTGTCCGGTCGCAGCATGGTGGGACAGTGCGGGCTTAAAGTGTGTGCGGCAAGGCGGAAAGGTCAGGTCTTTGCCAATCAACTCGTTCTCCCGACGAATCGGCTACGGCCGGCTTAGGCGATAGAACCTTAAACGGAAGGAGACCGAAGTGAACTCCGGTCTCTCTCTTGTGATTATCTTGTCTGACTCCCGGTTATTGTTTTGCGCGGAAGAACTTTGCCGCGTTGGTGGCTCTTTCCGAGTATGGACTGGTAGCAGCCGTCACGTCGGAATACGTTCCATTGACCGCATCTGCGGCTTGGAGCGTTCCTGTGTAGGTAAGCGCAACACGATCCGCCGTTCTCGCGACAGTTATGGCGGGCAACGAACCGCCGGTGCCTCGGATGATCATTCCGCTGATGCCTCCTGAATTGTCTTCCATTTCCGCGAACCACAGATATTCACCTGCCTTGATATCCGCCGTGACTGTTCTCGGCTGTCCCATGGGAGCCGGAACTCCGCCGACATCCAAATTCACTGCCGCCGGTTTCCTTGAGTTGAAACTGCGGGCGAATCTCCTCGCGCGGCGCCGCGGTCTTCCACTCGTCAGCAGAGGCAGCGCGAGTTTGGAAGGCGAGGGATAAGACGAGAGCAATAACGATGGTCTTTCATTTGATC
The DNA here is from genome assembly GCA_003219345.1 of Verrucomicrobiota bacterium. Classification (GTDB taxonomy): domain Bacteria; phylum Verrucomicrobiota; class Verrucomicrobiia; order Limisphaerales; family AV2; genus AV2. Next base: position 1,672 of record QHOP01000376.1, on the reverse strand, counting down.
TTGAATCCGGCAGTTGAACCGCGAATGAGGCAGCCTGAAAAGCTGCGCGATGTCGCGGCGCAGAGGCGGAGCGGCGGAGGCGCTGACTTACTTCTTCAACGCCTCGCCTACAAACTCGAACAACGCCTTCGTCGGCGGATCGTCCGGCAGGCCGAGATTCTCGTTAAGCTTGCTGTGGTTGGTTTCCTTGGCCGCGAAGCGCTTGGCAGGAATGCCCGCGTCCTTCAGCACGGCCTCGAGGCGCTCCGCCTGCGCGCTCGTGTCGGGATGGTCGGCGACATGGAGAATGAGAAACGGCGGGATGCCTTTGCCCTTCGCCACGTGCGTGACGGCAGAATAGTCGCGGTGCTTCGCCGGGTCGTTTCCGAACTTCTCGCGGTGCCCGAACTCTGCCTGGGGCTGGCCATGCACCCGGCGACGCGTCTCAGCAGTCTCGATGATGGCCGGCACGTCGTAGGTGTCGCCGTCCACGGGAACGCAGCCCTTGATGATCGCGAGGGAGAGTCCCTCGGCCTGCAGGTAGCGGTCGTCGATGCAAATCAGGGCGGCGAGCTGGGCGCCGGCGGAGTGGCCCATGACGAGAATCCGCTTCGGATCGCCGCCGTGCTCGGCGATGTGGTCATGCACCCAGCGGACGGACTTGGCGATATCGCGGAAGATTGTGCCCATGTCCACGTTGGGCAGGAGGCGGTAGCCCGTGGAGACGAAGACGAAGCCCTTGTCCGCGAACGCCTGCGGCTTTACCTGAACGTCCGACTTGTCGCCCGTCTGCCAGCCCCCGCCGTGAATCCAGAAGACCACCGGCAGGTTTTTCGCACCCTCCGGCGCGTAGAGGTCCACTTTTTGCCGTGGGTCGGCTGGATCGGCGTAGGGGATGTCCCGCTTCACGTTTAGTTTGGCCTGCGCGGGGGCGGCGGTTTGGGGTTGCGCCAGCGCCAACGTGAGTGGCGCAAGGGATAACATGGCGAGGGTGGTGGCAAATTGTTTCATGGAGTGAAGGGGGCAGATGCGTTGCTGGTTGCTTTGAGAAATGGGCCGTCTGGGTTTGAGCGGAAGTTCATCCTAAAGATGGGCGGGAAGAGTTTGATGATGGTCTTCATTTGACTGGGGCTATGGTGGCAAGAGCAGGAACACAATCAAGTCCGAGATTTGCTCAACAGTGATGGCGTTTTCTAAACCGAAACGATGGAGAAATTGAACAGGAGGAAACAGAGAAAACCGAGATTTTCAAAGCCCGAGCCTGCACTATTCATCCTAAACAAGGCATTTGATGGCCACGAAAATGCGCAAGAGACACAAACCAAAGCGACGGAATTAAGTCCTCTTCACCATCCTGTTAAAGTGTCTGCCAGCACAAGTCATTATTTTGTGTGCCTTCTGTGCCTTTTTGCGGCCAACTCCTTTTTCTGGGTTCATACTTGGATTGAACCTGCTCGGTGACCGAACACGCCGTCGGAGCAAACTGGTTTTGAGATCGTGTTCATGGCTCTGTTCTCTCCGTTATCTCCTGTTCGACTTTGGTTTTGCGCTTGTATCTGCTCGACAGTGACGGCGTTGTCTAGCCGAAACCATGCAGCAGGTGAACAGGAGGGAACAGAGAAAACTGAGATTATCAAAACCCGAACTTGCACTATTCATGCTAAACAAGGCATTTGATGGCCACGAAAATGCG
>QHOP01000291.1 GCA_003219345.1 Verrucomicrobiota bacterium | reverse complement strand
TGAGCGGGCGGGTGAGCATATCGGGAAAATCCTGACCACCACGCGCGAAGTCTTCCGCGCCATGGACGAAATCGTCTGGGCGGTCAACCCCAAGCACGACACGCTTTCAAGCCTGGTCGATTACCTCAGCAAATACGCGCAAGACTTCCTCCGCACGGCGGGCATCCGCTGTCGCCTGGATCTCCCGACCAACCTGCCGCCTTATCCGCTGACCACGGAGGAGCGCCACAACCTCTTCCTCACCGTGAAGGAAGCCCTCAATAATATTGCCAAACACGCCGCCGCCCCCGTCGTCTGGTTTCGCGTTGCGTTGGACACGACTCATTGCACCATTTCCATTGAGGATAATGGCCGCGGATTTCCGCTCGGCTCCACACGACCCGGCGGCAACGGCCTGACCAACATGAAGCAACGGCTCGCGGCCATCGGTGGAGAATTTAAGCTGGACAGCCGCCCCGGCAGCGGAACGAAACTCGAACTGATTGTGCAACTCAGGCAAATCCAGCGCCATTGATCGCTGTGACTTAACTATGCCCGTCAAAGTCTCCATCGTCGAAGATAATGATCGAGTGCGGGAAAGCCTGGCGTCGCTGATTGAAGGCGCGCGCGGCTTTCGCTGTGTTGGCGCTCATCGCAGCGCCGAGGCCGCGCTCAAGCTTATCCCGGAGGAGAAGCCCAACGTTGTCCTGATGGATATCCACCTGCCGCGACTTTGCGGCATCGATTGTGTCCGAAAACTCAAAGCGATCGAACCGGACCTGCTGGTCATCATGCTGACGGCGTACGAAGATGACGACCTCATTTTTCAGGCGCTTAAAGCCGGCGCCAATGGCTATCTTGTCAAACAAACGCCGCCTTCCGAAATCCTCGCCGCCATCCAGGAGGTGCACGAGGGGGGCGCGCCGATGTCCAGCAACATTGCTCGAAAGGTCATTCAGTCCTTCCATTCAGCCGGGCCGAGTGAGTCATCCACCGAAACTTTGTCCCCGCGTGAACGGGAAATTCTTGATTTGCTGGCCAGAGGTTACGCCAACAAGGAAATCGCCGACTTGCTCTCCATCGCCTTCCAGACCGTGCACACTCACGTCCGTAACATCTACAGCAAACTTCACGTCCGCTCCCGCACCGAGGCCGTCGCCAAGTATCTCCGCCCGCAATAAAATGAGATTGGGCCGAATCGTCTTCGCAGCGCTGATCCCCTTCCCTACGGAATAGAAGGCGATGGAGAAACTCCCGGCGAAGCGCCGACTCCGATATTCACTCCCACCGGATTCACGTTGCGCGACACAGCCCGCGCGCCTTCGTTGATGGCGATCGTTTGGACAAACGATTTCACAATCAAGTCGGCGTACTTGATGAGGGTGCGATAGGGAGTGAACGGCACATAGACAATGTCCCCCGGCTCCAGCAACACGTCCGGCCCCTTGCCTTTCACGATCTCTTTGTAATCGACGATGGCGATTTCCGGCTCCGTCAACGAGCCGCGCACAATGGCCACGTGAGACAGGTAGGCGTCCTTGATAGTTCCCTGAGCGTTCGCGATCGCCGCCACCAGCGACATCCGGCGGCGATAGACCACCGGCCGGGGCTGCAGGACGGCGCCGAGCACGAAAACTTCCCTGGCGATCGCCGACGGCACATAGACAAAGTCATCCGGGTGCAGATAAATGTTTTGCGACATGTCGCCTTCCTTCACCAGCCGATGGAAATCCACCGGCAGCATCTGACCGTCGCGCATGACGAAGCTGCGGCGCAAATCCGCAATTTCCTCCGAAGACCCGGAGCCCATCGGTCCGCCGCCGAGCGACGCCAGAGGAGAGGATGAGCTGCTGGGCCCGCCCGCCAGCGAAAGCGCCTCGATCAAAGTCACTGACTTGCGGCTGTTCCCGCATGTATTTCAGCAGCTCACGCTCGATCAGCGCCCGGGTGTCCGCCAGCGTCAACCCCCAAACGTCGAGTCCGGGTAACAGGTAATAATAGAGTCTGCCATCGGGCGCGACGAAGTTTGTGGCGCGCGTCAGCGTGTCGCCCATAATCTCGATCTCCAAATTGTCGCCGGGACCGAGCGTGAAGCGATTCGTCGGCGGCTTGAGCCATTCGAGACTCAACAGATTCGTCTCCGCCACCGTGGTGAAATTGGTGAGGGCGCCCAGCTTTGCGGCGCTCGCCGCGCGCGCGTCGAAACGCGGGCCGCTCGCGCTCTGACAACCGAGCAACGTTGCCAGCGCCAATCCGCCCAACAAACAGAAACCCGCCCGGTTCGCCGCGGTCGTTGAATTCGGTCTCATTCGATGATGGGGTGGCGGATCAGCGGCCCCACATGACCACCGGTCCAGGTAATGACCGCGGCCTGCACGAAAGCCGAAACGGCGGTGTCGAGCAACTCCTCCGCCCTGATCCAAGGCCGGTAATGGACGTAAACGATGTCGCGCGGCTCCAGTCTGAAGTCTTTTGTGAGCGCGGAGAGCACCGCTGAGCCATCCACCACGAATGTCTCCGGCTGGTTCAAGGAGCCGCGAACGATCAGGATTTTTTTCTTCCACGCGCGGTCCGTGAAACCGCCTCGTGCGGCAATGACGCCAAGAGTGGAAGTGACGGGCGTATAGGGAACCACCCCGGGCGTCCGCACTTCCCCGAGCACATAGACTTCTTTGAGGTCGGCAGGCGGAAAATAAAGATAATCGTCCGGCTCGAGTGGGACGTTTTGGGAGAGGTCCCCCCGCAAAAAGAGCTTTTCAAAATCCACCGACATGCGCTGGCCGTGCCGCACCAGAAACGTTCGCTGCAGGTCCGCGATTTCAACCAGATTTCGGTCTTGCAGGCCCGTTTCCAGCCCCCGCGCGCGGGCGATCGCCTCAATGATGGTGGTGGGTCTGTCCAGAGTGAACACGCCCTTCTGCACCACGCTGCCGAGCAGGAAAAATTTTTTGCTGTTGAACGCCGCCGGGGTGATGATCGTGCGCGGCGCGCGATAATACTCGGCCAGGGCCTCGTCCATTTTGGCCCGCAGTTCGTCAACCGTCAGCCCGGCCGCCATGATGTCCTGCGCCTGGAGATAATTGACGCGTCCGTCCGGTCCGACGCTGATGGCGAGGCGCGACAGTTCCTTTTGGCCAAAGAGCGAAAAATTCAACACGTCACCCGGACCGAGCGTGAAGTGCTCCTGCCAGGGCGCGCGGCGGCGTGAAGTCAGGACAGAAAACGAAGGTTTTGTTTCCGCCGGTTTGGTTTCGCTCTGCACTGCCGGTTGAGCCGGCTCCGGCGCGTCCGGGTCCGCCACCGCCGGGTCCGTCGCCTGTGCCGTCAATGCGCTGAGAGCGAGCAACACCGCAATTGCCGGCATCCACTGAAGCAGATTCTTTCTGATCACAGGGACCGTCTCGCGATTGAGCACCGCGCCGACCAGATTGCAGCGGGCATGGCGCAGTGTCTCCAACTCTTTGCGCGTTTGCCCCGGATCCGCTTCGCCGCCGCTCAACCAGACCAGTTGCGGAACATGCTCGGCGAGCAACACCGCTTCCGGCACTGAAGCGGGAGGCAGCTCAACCAGGATCACCACGTTTTCAATCTTGTACCAGTGCTGAAGCGCCGTGTGCCATTCCTTCCGGCGTTCGTAGCTCCAAACCCATCCGGGCAATGGTATGTGCACCACCGGCGGCGCGTCAGGGGCAATCAATTGCTCGGCGACCTGTTCTGGATGAGACAAAATGTTGTGCGCCAGCGCAGCCTTTTGCGATTCACTCGCAGCCGGCGATGCCGGAGAACTTTTCTCAGACGCGGGGGTTCGAGGCCGCGCATCACTTGAATCCGGCATCTCGTTGACCACAACTTCCCGCGCCCCCTTGCCATTCGGTGACGGCCGCGTGGCAACGGTCAACACCCGCAGACCGCGCTGGCTGGCGGCCTGTCCGAGCAATCTTATCCACGTGGAGCGACCTTCGCCCTGCGCGGAGGAAGTAAAGCCGCAGACGATTCCGTGATCGGGCGAATGATTGAGTTTGTCCTGGAGACTCGTCCAGGTGCGGAACGCCCAGTCGGCTTGCTGCGTCGCACTCATGCGGTCCAGGTCGCCCAGCGTCGCGAGCACGGGCAGCCCAGTGACACGTTGAAGGTCGGCGATGGTCTTAATCCTTCGATCCTTGACTTCCGCAAGTAGCGAGGCGCACACGGCGAACGCGAAACCGCAGAACGCGCAGAACAGCGTCAGAACCGCAACCATCAGTTGCCCGCTGTGCCGAACGGCGTCGTTCACCGTCGCCGCCGCCAGGAGGCGATAGTAGCCCGGCGGGTCCTGCGCAAACAAGCGCGCTTCCCGCTGGCGGCTTTGCAACTGCAGCTTGGTCTTTTCAAGTTCGTCGAGCCGGCTCTGCGTGCGCTTGAGCAACGCGTCCGGGTCCTCTGCGCTCTTGCCCGACGCCACATCGGCTTTCGCAACCGACGAAACTGCGCTCGATCTTGCGGCAACAGCGGCGCCATTCGTCTTCGGCTTCTCGGAGAAGCCGGGAGCGGATTCCTCAAGCTGCTTCTCGATGTCCGCGATCTTACCGAGCTGCACCTGCACCTTCGGGTGAGCGTCCTTATATTCAGCGCGCAGCTCGATCAAATTGGTTTGCGCACTTCGCAGTGCTTCGCGCAGCACGTTGGCAGCCAGCCCGGAGTGTTGCGGGTCGCCCGACAGCCTCCTCAATTGCTCGTTGACAGCGGCCAGTTCATTCCCGTTCTCCTTCAAACGTTCCTCAAGGTACTTCTCAATCTCCTTCGCTTCGTCGGCTTGCATCTGCTGAGTGAAACGCTCCGCTTCGCGAGCGAACAAGTTAACCAGGTTGACGGCGGCTTGCCGATCCGTTCCCCCGAGCGTCACGATGATGAAGTCAACGTTGCGTTCGGGCGAGATCCGAAGCCGGTCGCCCAGCGCCTTGGCGGTCACCGGCGGTTCCGCCTGTTCGCTGACCCGGCGCAACAGTTCCTGCGAACGCAGCATGCTGCGAAAGGCCAGTTCGGAGAGCGGTCGCGGCCGGAACGCCTCGCCGAATTCCGAGGTCTGAAACGCATTCTGGCCTTCATTCCGGATAAACTGCACCGTGGTGGTGTACGAGGCGCTTGTGGTAGCGAGGCCGAAAACAAGGCCCAGCAGTCCCAATCCGCTTCCGCCCACCGCCAGCCAGCCCCAGCGCAGGCGCAGCGCTTCAACCAGACGCCATGGATCGAACGGCAGATACTGCAGGAAATTCGCCCGCCCCGGTCCCGCCGAAGGAGCCGCCGGACGCGACCGCGTCGCCGGACCATTGGTCGATGCACCGGTTTGATGCGAACCCCGGGGTGCCGCGCCACGGTTAGCCGGCAGCAAATCTGAATTCACGTCTGTCTCGCTGTTCATGCCTTCCTCAGTGTTCTGGCTTGCCAACCGAAAAAACAAACATCCTATAGAATGGACAGGCCGTTTTTGATAGTGGGGTCAATTTCGCAAATCTGCATAGGGCGAAGACCCCACGCATTCGAGCTGAATTCAATTCCCTGGAACTGCTGATCACACGGCAGCGGCGGCAGGAATGAAGTTGACCGTGTAAAATCATGGAGTTTTGCGGTGGGTGAGTTATGAGGACAAACCCACGCGTCCTCTGCTCCCACCGCCGCTTCTGCCCGTCTCGACTTTCATTTCCTCGCGTCACTTCGCCGGCGGCGACCGAATTCATAACCCATAAGACACAGACCCAGCAGAAATAAGGCCGTCTCTGCCGGCTCTGGAGCTGTCTGGGCAGAGAGTCCGATGTCGTCCAAACCATTCACGACACTGCCCGGCATTTGCACAGTCGTGAATTTCAACTGCACTGTTTGACCGGCGAACGCGGAGACGTCGCCGGTAACGTTGGCCAAGCGCGTATCAAGGTTGGTGCTTCCCGGCTGATATTCGTAACTCAGCGGAATCAGTGTTCCGTTCACCCGCAGCTCAAACGGGCTTCCATAGTTAATGAAGCGAATCGATTGGACGTTGGCCCCGATGTCTCCCGTTTGCACCAAGGAGAATGGCTCGTATTCGGACAGCGGGTAACCGGGGTACAAACCGAGCGAATACGTGCCGGACACCGGCGCGGGAAACCCTTGTGAGTTCGCGTCGTAAATACTCGCGACGCCGAGACTGATCGGGTTCAGGTTGTAGCCGACCAGAGGAGAAACCGGATCCGTCCCCTGAAACAATTGCCAACCCGGCAGCAGATCGGAGGCGGGGCCGTAACCGACTCCTTGGTCAGGCGGCAGGCTGAGTGTGATATTCGTGGTTGCGGAGTCGAAGTCCAGGTTCTGGAACGTGGCGGCGAAAGCCGAAGACAACGCGAGGCCCAAAGCGCAGACGATTGCTAAACAAGGCTTCATGCTTGCGTTCGTGCTTTTCTCCACGTTCTGCTCTGCTCGGTGCAGGCGTCTTGCCTGCCTGGTCTCGGTTTGTTTGAGCTTAGCTGTGCTGGCGGAGTTGCACAGTAGG
>QHOP01000290.1 GCA_003219345.1 Verrucomicrobiota bacterium | reverse complement strand
CATACGGCGTGGAAGTCTGCCCGAAGCGCCGCGGTCTTTTGTGTAGTAGCTACACAAAATGCGCGTGGCATTCTGGCCATACTGGTGACGATGAAACGGATGTTCATGCGGCCGGAGTCTGACACGGAGGCGCGAGCATTTCGTGCAGGCATTGCACAAAAGCACGGTGCCGCAAGAGCTATGGTCAAGAGCATGAACGGCTCGCTATTCATACGCCGGACTCTGCCACCGACGGCTCACAATGGCACGAGAGCATTCATCTTTTCGACAACATCTTTGTTTGCCACCGGCCTTTAGCCAACGGGACCGAATACGCGGTTGTGGAGCATTTCCCAGCCAATGGCAGGAATGAAATCTGCAACCGAGGACGGAATGCCGTGGAAGTCCTCAAAGCATTCACCCACGATCAGCGGCAAGCGTTACAGATTTGGACGGAGGACATGACCGCGCAGGTCAAAGAGTTTCTCGCTGAGAAGTATCCAGGCCTGGACATGAGCCGCGTCGCCGATTCATTCATTCATAAATTCACCACGCAAGCTGTCGCTCAAAAGGAATCCCGCAACCACCAGCAAAAGCACAGTCGCGGGATCGGGGTGTGAACGTTGGCTTCATCGCACGAGTGAGGCGAATGGCGGAAACAAAGGCTTGAAGCACGCTGGCATAAGCCAACTTCAACCAAATGGGTTTCCCCCTTCCCCTCCGGTGTTCGTTCTCCGGTGTCCGCCGCAAACGTCCACCTACCCTAATTTAGCAGCCAGTGATGTCTCAGGGCGCTGCCACTGACAACTTGCATCAGGCCCACTAACTCATCGAAATCGCTCGGTTTTACCAAATACGTATTTACGTCATGAAAGCAGACTGGGAAGAATCAGATGGACTTGAGGCGGGAAAAGAGTCGGCATTTCCGAGGTGTCAATAATTTCAGCGTTTACCACCTCATCCAACGTGGTAAACTTAAACTGCGCCGGGCGCTGCGCGGTAAACTGCGGCGCCCTGCTCGGAACTGCTCAAACTCTTGAAATCTGAATGAGGCTGTTATGAGGAACAGTCAATTCAACGACTGCCGCCCATCCAAGTTGGAAGAGCAAGCCTACGCCGAAGCCCGAAACCAATTCGCGGAGTCTTTGAAACAATTCCCGACCAGCCGGGACGCCATTAGAAAGCTCGAAGGAAATCTCGCGACAATGGCGTTGGCGATGAACATGGCCGCCGCGCGGCCTTCGTCGGAGAGCGTGATCCAAACCGATGATGGTTTGCAGTGGCACAAGGACGCAGTCCTGTTTGACAACATCTTCGTGTGCCACCGGCGCACCGATACCGGAGTCGAATACGCGGTGGTAGAACAGTTCTCAAACGGCTCGAATGAAATCCGGACGAAAGGGTGGAACGCCGTTGAAGTGTTGCGGGTCTTCACCTGGGAACAAAAACACGCCCTGCAAGTCTGGACAGAGGACCTGAACGCCCAAGTGAAAGAGTTTCTGGCGGAAAAGTATCCCGGCCAGGACATGAGCCGAGTGGCGGACGGCTTTATGCGGCGATTCGCTGACACGGAACGGCTCCAGCCACGGCAGACCCAAAGCCGAGGCATTCGGATTGGAGACGAACAGCAGTAAAAAACCATGATACCACGCTCAGCTACAACAAGTGGACCGGCCGTTGGAGTGCCTGACGTGCGAACTTCCGGCCTTGGCCTGGAAGCGCACGGTGAACAGAAGACCACGCGATGTTTCGTCATCAGCCCCAAGGCCGCAAAGGGCCGCAGCTCTCCGAGCGAAGGACGGTCCTCGCCTGCCAGCGTGCCCCCTTTTATTTGGGCTGACCTCGTTTATGCCCTTTTATGCCCTTTTATGTTGCGCGGCGAAACGCGATTTGAAAAACTGAAGCTGCTTGGCAGCGGTCGTTTTCCCAGCGGGATTCCCCCCGAAATGACTGGCGCAGAGAGCCGCGAGAAACCAAACGCAAGGCCGCTTTCGCCGCCGGCATTTTAAGGCGAATGGCTTTGTCATTCGCACGAGCCCATTTAATGCACTTACAAACAACAACGAATTGGCAAAAATATCATCCTCCCGTGGAAGCGGTGGACATTCTCACGCACTGCAACCGGCTTATCATCGCCAACACGTCCGACGAACTCATTGACCTGGCCTGCGGTGACTCCAAGTCGAATTACTTTGAGGTGGCCTATGAAATTCCGGCCAAGGGCATGATCACAGAAGCCGTCGTCGTCCGCGTGCGAAACGGCGTTGTTGCCAATTACCCCGAGCCTTACATGCGCCGCCGAGACCCGGATTGCATGGTGATAGGCGACGGTTTGCCCACAGATAAGGAGGCTTTCAAGCAACGGTTTGGAAGTGACTTCGAGCTGCTGAGGCAGCAGACCTTCGAGTGGTTGAAGCGCCAGGAGTTGACGATCTTCGGTTTTGTGGCCGGCGGCGCGGGCCTGGGCATGGATGCAATGGTGATCGCGCCCGCCAATGCGGGATTCTTCGCGCTCGGCCTGGCCATGTTACAGGGCATTATTCCATTCGACCGCATTCCGGCGACTTTTGTACCCCGGGCGATTATCTACGTAGCGCCCGTCTTCCGGCATACCCATTTCGATGGGAAGCAGATCGTGGTGCATAACCGGCGCGATGGCTTGCACGAACTGTTCTCCTACAATCTCTATCCCGGTCCGAGCGCCAAGAAAGGTATTTACGGGATGCTGCTGGGGCTGGGCGAACGCGAAGGTTGGGTAACGAATCACTGTTCCACCGTCCAGGTCATCACACCGTATGATAACGTGGTAACGATTATGCACGAAGGCGCCAGCGGCGGAGGCAAGAGTGAGATGCTGGAACAAGCCCATCGTGAACCGGATGGCAGGCTCTTGTTGGGCGAGAATCTGATCACCGGCGAGAGACGTTATCTGGAAATTCCGCGCAGTTGCGCGCTGCACGCCGTGACGGACGATATGGCTTTGTGCCATCCTTCACTCCAACAGGGCCAGGGGAAACTCACACTGATCGACGCGGAGAACGCATGGTTCGTGCGCGTCAATCATATCGAACACTACGGGACGGATGTGCACCTGGAGAGACTCACCGCCGAACCGCCCGTGCCGCTGCTGTTCCTGAACATTGACTCCGCGCCGGGCAGCCGCGCCTTGATCTGGGAACATATTGAGGACGCGCCCAAAAAGCGATGCCCAAACCCGCGGGTCATCATTCCGCGCAACGTGTTTCCCGACGTTATCGAGGGGGCGGTTTCGGTTGATATTCGTAGTTTTGGCGTGCGCACGCCGCCATGCACGAAAGAGAAGCCCAGTTACGGCATCTTTGGCCTGTTGCACATTCTGCCACCTGCGCTGGCCTGGCTATGGCGATTGGTTTCGCCACGCGGACCCGCCAATCCGAGCATCGTGGACACCGAGGGGATGACCAGCGAAGGCGTTGGCTCCTACTGGCCGTTTGCGACGGGGCGCCGCGTAGATCAGGCCAACCTGTTCCGCCGCCAGTTTTCCGAGAACACACGCATGCGCCACATCCTCTGCCCCAGCCAGCACATCGGTGTATGGCGCGTGGGCTTCATGCCACAATGGATTGCTCGCGAGTACATGGCCCGGCGCGGCGCCGCGAAGTTTCGACCGGATCAACTGCGCCCCGCGCGCTCACCGTTGCTCGGTCACACGCTGCATCAATTGCAGGTCGAGGGCCGCATGATCGCCCGTTGGTTCCTGCAGGTGGACACTCAGCCGGAAGTCGGAGAAGAAACTTATGACGAGGGCGCTAAAATCCTGCAAACGTTCTTCCACAGGTGCCTGGCGGATTTCCAGGACCCGGACTTGGAGCCGCTCGGCAAACAGATCATCACATGTTGCCTGGACGGTGGCGGGTTGGAGGATTACGAGCAACTCATCCCCGCCGGCTGATTCACAAGCACAGTCAGCATCCGACCCTTTCGACAAATGGCCATTCACGCCACCGAGGCTGAAGTCATCTCTCTCATTGGTGTGGATTACCTGCGGCTCAAGACGCGGGACGGCGGCGACCTTTACCTGACCCGCTTCGGCATGCCCTTTAGGGATCATCTCGCCCCGGAGAATTGGTATGCCCCGGACTGGTTTAATGAGCGGCGCGTGCGGTTGGCGGGCACGAGCGTGATCTACAGACTGCCCACCCGGCCCGTGCGCGGCATCAGTCTCGACCTTGTAGTGCGCTTTAGCCGGGTGGGGCAGGAAATCCCTCTCGATCCGTTGACCCTCAGTGAAAACATTCAGGCGGAGTTCAACAGCCCGTTCGAGGAGATTGCGCTCGTTATGGAACTTCGGGCAGCAAACATTGGGGCGTTCCGGCCGCGCATTTTTACCAAGAAACCGCTCGCCATTTATATGCCGCCGGAAAAGCTTCAGGACTGGCAAACCGGGCGTCTGGAAAGCAAAATGGCGGCGAAACTGGCGCGCCATCCCGAAGCCGAGCTCGACATGTTTCGGCAATACCTTCTCCTATATGGCTGGATTGAAGGGTTGAATGCCGTGCAAGCCGTCCAAGCACTTGGAATAGCCGGCGATCTCGCTGAAAGGTTTCTGTCTGAAGTCACTCTGAGCGCCATTCGTGATTTGGAAAAGCATGGTCTCCGCATGCTGGACATCAAGCCCGAACATATTGTGCTCCGAATCCGTCCGGATGGCTCGCTGCTTCGGCGCAATGGAAATCCCTCCTACGCCTTGGTGGACTATGAATTACTCGAGCGCACAAACCAGACATGCGCGTCCTGAAACATCTCTTCGAGAACAACCGGGCCTGGGCCGAAAACGTCCGCCGGACCGATCCTGAGTTCTTTCAACGACTTGCCAGGCAGCAGTCGCCCAGCTACCTATGGATAGGCTGTTCGGACAGCCGCGTGCCTGCCAACCAGATCGTCGGTCTGCTGCCTGGAGAGATGTTCGTTCACCGCAACATCGCCAATGTCGTCGAGCACACTGACCTCAACTGTATGTCCGTGATGCAGTTTGCGATTGACGTGCTGAAAGTCAGACACGTCATCGTTTGCGGCCATTATGGTTGCGCCGGCATCCGTGCGGCTCAGCGCGGCGACCAGCTCGGCCTGGTGGACCACTGGCTTCGACACGTGCACAGCGTTTGCCAAAAGCACGCTCCCCAGCTGGCCGAAGTTGCCGATGAGGCGCAGCGCAGTGACCGGCTGTGCGAATTGAACGTCATCGAGCAGGTGGCGAAAGTGTGCCACGCGACGGCTACCCGCGACGCATGGGAACGGGGCCAGGAATTGGCGGTTCATGGCTGGATTTACGGGTTGCAGGATGGGCTTTTGAGAGATTTGAACACGACCGTGACGGCTTTTGACGAGACGCACGCCGCTTATCATGCCGCAATTTCAGGCGTGCTTTGAGCCGGATCAAAGAACAGGAGTTAGGATGTTTGCCAATCGGGCCAGTTGACAGATTTACGGCAGTCGCCTGCTGTCCGTGGCTGCGCGTTGCCGGGACTGCGCGTACTTGAATGGCTGCTGGAATAGATGAGCCAACAGTGACGGCGCAACGAATCGGCAGCTCAGTTGTCGCTCGTCGGCCCTTTCCTGTCATGGCGCATTGCTGAAACCGGCAAGCGCCACGCCAGTAACGCGCCGCCTTCGCTGTCATCAGAAGTCAGTCGGTTCGTGCCGTCGTCCGTCCCGCCGACCGGAGCGGACAAGGTTCGAGTTTAGTCAGAGTGTCCGCACCGGCTCGCCGTGTCGTTCGTCGTCACCAACCGAGCAGAGAAACGAAGCCGCGCTGGTCGTGCGTTGGCGGTTCGTCCGTTGGCTGCCGCGTGCGACTCCGTGGGTTGGTCGCCAACTACAAAGAACTCTTGCTTCGAGGGTGAACCGTTCCGGAAACTGGCGGGCGTCGCGGGCAAGACCTGTTGGATGTCGGGGCCTGGCGTGACCGTCGCGAGCGAATCAGTTTGCTACTGTGCTCTCCGGGTCCGCACGGCCCCACCGCGATTGATTTCCCCGGAAACGTCCCCCAATCAATCGCTATTTGCCTGCCCGTGCTGCCCGTGCGTCTCGTTGCTGTTGCTGGCCTTCGGTTGTGGCGCTAGACGAAAAAGCCTCCGGGGCGGGCGCTGCCGCGCTGCCGCCAAAGTCAACTACGATGATCTGCCAGGGCCTCCGCAGATCACTTCAGTGGCAGATACTCGATCCGATTCGCCATATCTGCAGGATCGTAAATCTTGGCCAGCAGTTCCAAATCGCGGATGCACTGGCCAACGTTGACGCGAAGTTGATGTGCGTAGATGACACCCTCAAACGCCTCTCCCGTTCGTTGGCGACGGATAGCTTCCCGGAGAAAGTCTTCGTCCTGAGTGAACAACACCCTCCCGAGCGACGAGGCCCGATCCAACAATTCAGAATCCTCAAGTTCCGCGGCGCCGTCGGTTTGAGCCGTCAGCATGTCAACGCCTCGGACCCGCAACGCCACGACGACCGCCCGTCGCACATGTACGTCGGCGTAGAGCTCGAGACTCAAGGAATGAGTCCCATCGCGCGTAGTTTGCGCCGCCCGGGAGAATCAGCAGATTCGGCCGCCAGCTTTTCGACCCGTTCCAGGCTCTCCGCAATCGCCTTGTCGAACTCCTGTTTATGGTCGTGATAAAAAGCAAGCGCAGCATGAATCTGAGCTACCGACAGATGCGGGTATTGGAGATGCATCTCTTCTGCGCTGGATCGGTTGGCCAACCAGTCCATGGCCACTTCGATCACCTTGATACGCGTGTTGTCGATCCACGCCACGCCCTTTTCGTCCAGGCGAATGTGATTGATCACGTCGGTCGCGGTCATGGAAAAAGAATACTTCAATCTCCCCAGCGTCACAAGCCCGTAAGGTGGAGAGTCCGCTCGGCCTCGCCGGACAGAACTGCCCTGATCCATGTGGTGACCTTCGATGTCATGGAAACTCGAAACGGAAATGAGTTACTGGGGCCAGTACGTCCGGATCTTTGTGTCGAACGTCGCCCGGCCTGCTTTATAGGCACTCTGGTCACGATGCGTGCTGCGTCGCGACGCTGGCGCATCAGCGCATCTCTGCCTATTGCGCTTTCGCGCGGCGTAGCGGGACGATATTCGAGACAGTCTCTTCAAACTTTACCAGCTTGGCCATGCTCGCCGAGTGCTGGTCACGCAGATGCCCATAAACCTTCATCGCCAGCACTCCACCGTCTTTGTGCCCCAACCAACGGGAAACTGTCGGAATATCCACACCGCTTTCAATGCACCGCGTGGCAAATAAGTGACGCAAATCATGATGCGTCAAGTGCGCAATACTCACCTTCTTCGCCGCTGTGTCCATCGCTATCTGACACTCTCCGACCTGCATAACGCGCGCCGTAGCTGGCGCTTTTCGCCGCTCGTTCCTCAGTCGTTCCAAGAGCGCCTTCATCTCGCCGATCATAGGCACCCGACGCACTTCGCTGTTTTTGGTCCCTTCTTCCGGGTCGCCGCGCACAATTATTTCCTCGCGAACAAAGTCGCAATCAGCCCAGGTGATGTTGCGGGCTTCACCCAAGCGAAATCCGCCAACTTGGCGTTGTCCGGCAGATGCAATTCCTTGGGTTTGACTGCCCGTCGCGTGATGTATTTGGCCGGGTTCTCGTAAATCACGCCGCTTTCAACCGCGATGTCCAACACCGCCCGCAACACCAAGGCCGTATTGTTGAACGCCGTGGCGCTACCTTCGTACCGCGCCGCCCAATCCAGACAGTCCTGTTTGGAGATGTCTCGGACATTGGTTTTCTTCAACCCGGGCCAGGTCCGAAGTAGCGAATCAACGCGTTGTTCATAGTAATCCTTGGTCTTCGATTTGATGTCGGGATTTGCCTCCAGTCGCGCGCGATAAATCTCCAGCGCGTCACCGAAAGTCATCTGGCCGCGACCACGCTGGAAGGCCAGTTGGCGTTGCGCTGCCTCTCGATGTTTCTTTTCCTCGTCGGTGAGGCGA
>QHOP01000289.1 GCA_003219345.1 Verrucomicrobiota bacterium | reverse complement strand
CTCGACCTCGCCAGGCACGACGAAACTGCTGGCCTTGCTTTCGATTTCCGCCAGCGCCGCCTGCACGTCGGGATCGTCAGGGTAGCGCTGCAGGATGCTTTCGTATTCGAGGATGGCGGAGGAAAGCTGGCCCAACTGGACATAAGCCTGCGCGATGCGCTTGGAGGTGTCGACCACTTCCTTTTGACGTCCGAGTTTGAAATAGGCTTCCTTGAGGATTTCCAGCGACTGATAGTCCAGCGGTTGGGACTGAGTAATGACCTCGAACATCTCAATCGTTTGCAACAATTGAGCTTCTTCGTTTGCGGTCAACGTCGCGGCCATCGAGCCGGTTATAATTGCTGATTGGGACGCCTTTGTCGAGACCCAGGTGCTCTCATCGGCTTCTCCCACTTCACTGGGCCAGACGTTACCGCGTGGATCGTTTCAAGGCAACCCCTGCTTTTTGCTGAAGACCGGATTCCAGCCGAGGCGGCCCCCAGCCCTTCGGCGCGATTCCTGACTGCGGCCGACGCACCTCTGTGTTACTCTAGGCCTTGCATGGCGAACAAGTTCCATGAACCGGGCGACCAACGCGCCTCCAGGGTCAACGACTTGTTCGCCGCCATTGCGCCGCGCTACGACCTCATCAATGATCTTCAAAGCTTCGGCATGCACCGCTACTGGAAGCGGCGATTGGTTCAACTGGCCAGAGTGCGACCCGGCGAACGCGCGCTCGATCTGTGCTGCGGCACCGGTGACATCGCCTTCGCATTGGCCAGGCAAGGCGCGCGAGTCGTCGGGCTCGATTTTAACGCGCCGATGCTGGCGGTTGCTCAAACCCGGTTTAAGGGGCGACCGCCGCCCGCGAGCCCATCGATCAACCCGCAATTCCTGCGCGGCGACGCGACGAACATTCCTTTTCCGGAGAACAGCTTCGACCTGGTGACCGTCGCCTATGGGCTGCGCAACCTGGCGAGCTTTGAAGAGGGACTGCGCGAAATGTGGCGCGTGGCCAAAGCGGGTGGCCGGCTGCTGGCGCTCGATTTCGCCAAGCCGGACAACGCGCGGTGGCGTTCGCTGTACTTCGGCTACTTGAAGCGGTTCGTGCCGCTGTTTGGCAAAGCTTTTTGCGGCGATTCCGGGACGCACGCTTACATTTGGGAGTCGTTGCAACACTACCCGGCGCAGCACGGCGTGGCGGCGAAGATGCGGGAGTTGAATTGCGCCAACGTCCGCGGCGTGAATCTGCTCGGCGGCGTGATGAGCATCAATTACGGTGAGAAGACTGCCGGAAGTTGATTCAGCGGGCCTGGCGAACGCGGATGGTGTAGGTTCGCAACTGATTGTTCCTCGAAATGAAGCGCACCCCTTCCTGCGCATTCTCATCCAGAATGAGCGTTTTGAATGACGCTTCATCGTTGGTGGTGAAACCCTGGTCGTCCTTGAACACGCAGTGACCTCGCGCTGCGCGCGAAAGCGGTTGACTTTGGCTCCGATGATTCCGCACGATTTCACACAGAACAATTCCGACAACAACGATGCTGGCTAAACGTGTCATCCCGTGCCTGGACGTGCATGACGGCCAGGTCACGCGCGGCGTCCAGTTCGGCCGGGCCGAGGCTGGCGAATTGCGCAACGTCGGCGATCCCATCGAGTTGGCCCTGCGCTACAACGAACAAGGCGCCGATGAAATGGTCTTCTTCGACATCACCGCCAGCGCGCACGGTCGAAGGACGATGGTCGATGTTATCGAGCGTGTGGCCGAGAAGTGTTTCATGCCGCTGACGGTCGGCGGGGGCATCCGCGCCGTGGACGACATGCAAACGATGCTGCGGGCGGGGGCGGACAAGGTGAGCATCAATTCTGCGGCCCTGGCCACACCGGACCTCATTCGCGCCGGCGCGGAAAAATTCGGCAGCCAATGCATCGTTGTTTCCATCGACGCGAAGCGCGTCGCGCCCGGACGCTGGGAGGTTTTTTCGCACGGCGGTCGCAAGCCGACGGGGCTTGAGGCCGTCGGGTGGGCCCAACGCGCGGTGGGGCTTGGCGCCGGCGAAATTGTCCTGAACAGCATTGACGCTGACGGGACGAAGGCCGGCTTTGATCTGGTCATCACGCGGCGCATCAGCGAATCCGTCGGTGTGCCGGTGGTTGCTTTGAGCAACACACAGTGCAGGACGTGAAACAGGTTCTGGCCGAGAAAGGGATTCCGGTTCCTATCTGAACGGTGGGCTCCAGTCTTGGCCAAAACTTTTTCATGGTTCGCCGCGCAAATTTTGTTACTTTCTCCGCACGCATCAGGCAACCATGAGCTTTTACGACCAACTGAAATTCAACGCGGACGGACTGATTCCTGCCATCATTCAGGAACAAAAAACGGGCCGCGTTCTGATGATGGCCTGGATGAACCGCGCTTCGCTTGAGAAAACCATCGAAACCGGCAAGACCTATTTCTGGAGCCGCTCGCGCCGGAAGTTCTGGATGAAAGGGGAGACGAGCGGCCATGTGCAGCAGGTCAAGGATATCGCGTTCGACTGTGACGGCGACACGCTCCTGATACAGGTCGAACAGATCGGCGCTGCCTGTCATGAAGGCTACAAATCGTGCTTTTTCCGTTCGGCGGAAAACAAAGGCCGCTCGTTCAAAGTGACCGAACCACAACTCGAAACGCCCGAACAGATTTACGGGAAAAAATAATGGACGGCATGGTTCCACTCGGCGGCCGGCTTTATTTTTTTTTCCTGATGCTGTTGTTGGTAAGCCGGGGGGCGGACTTTCTGAGCACGTGGATCGCCACACCGAACCTGGTTCTGGAAGGCAATCCGTTGGCCAAAAAGCTGGGCTGGAAATGGGGTTCCTTGATCAACCTTGTCCTCTGCGGTGCATTTGCAGCCTGGCCGCTGGCGGCCATCGTCATCGGCACGACGAGCGTGCTGGTGGCGGCGCGAAATTTTCAGGCCGCCTGGTTGATGCGTTCGCTGGGCGAGGAAAACTATCGCGACTGGTACGTCGAACAGTTGCGGAACACGAGTTTGCCGCTTTATCTGTTTTGTTTGCTTGGCCAGACAGTGCTCACGGCGGGCGTTGGCGGCGCGCTGATGTATTTCTCAGGCGAATCACTGATACCCTTTGCCGTCGGATTCGGCATCCTGGGCTATGCCCTGGCGGTGACGTTTTACACGCTGCTCTCGCTCTGGCGCATTCGTCGCGGTGCGAAACGAGATTAGCGGCGTTGTGGTACTTTCCATGACCCGGCCCCTCCCCCCGTCCCTCTCCCCATCCGATGGGGAGAGAGTGCCCGGAGGGCGGGTGAGGGGGATGGTTCATCGTCCCAATGCGTGCGCAAAAGCGAATGGAGGCTCTCCATGAACCGGCTATCGGAGCGCGGACAGCCATGTCCGCACGAATCAAGTCCGAGGCACTCGCGGGCAAGGCTGTCCGCGCTCCTGTCCGTCGCTGGTTCATGGTCCCGATGCGCGATTCTGGAATCGTCGAGGCTACCCAATGTTCTAAGCCGGAACGATTCCCTAAAAAGCGACTCAAAGTTTCGCAGGCAACGGCTGCAAAACGTATTCCAAACCCTCGCGTGCGGCATCAACTGCCAACGTCTCGCCCTGCATGGCGACAAGCTGGCGCGCCCAGCCGAGCATTTTGGAAATCTGATTGTCGTCGTGGTCGGGATCGTGGTGGAAGAGGAAAAGTTGTTTCACTTTGGCAAAGAGCGCCAGCGCCACCACGTCTTCCACGCAGCCGTGTCCCCAGCCGACGTGCGACTGATATTCCGCGTCGTCGTACTGGGAGTCGATGATCAACACGTCCGCGTCCTTGAGGAACTCGATGATTTTCTGGTCCTGATCGCTGGCGTAGTTCAGCGCTTCGAGACGGTCCGATGTTTGTTGCCCGCCCGGATGTGAGCGCATTCGTTGGAACGGTTCGTTGTCGGGCAGATAAGCGATGGACCCGGCGCTGGTGAACAGGCGATAGCCCGCGCAGACGCCGGGGTGGTTCACAAACGTGGCTTGCACCCGGACCTTTCCGACGTGGAACTCGAATTCCTTCAGCTCGGTCACGTCGATGTTTGCAGGCACGTGCTGCAGGCTGACCGGAAAGTAGGGGCTTTCCATCTGATGCGTCAGGGTGGAATACAAACCCTTGCGCGCCCCCTCGTAACCGAGGATCCGCAGCTTGTTTTGCGGGTTGTAGGCCGGAACGAAAAAGGGAAACCCCTGAATGTGGTCCCAGTGCGTGTGGGTGATCAGCAACGTCAGTTCGACAGGCTGGTCCTTGAACTCCTTTGCCAGCGCCAGACCGAGCCGCCGAATGCCGCTCCCGGCGTCGAGGATGATGATCTCGCCGTCGGCGCGGACCTCGACGCAGGAAGTGTTCCCGCCGTATTGAACGGTGCTCGGGCCGGGCGTGGGGATCGAGCCGCGCACCCCCCAGAATTTGAGTCGCGGCGGCTGGTCCGCCGGCAGGCTGGCGGGCGCTTTGTGCGGCGGCACGGGTGCGGCAGCAATTGAGATTTGGCGCGCGGACTGGCGCTCCAGGATCCTGATGAGATCATCACCTTTGAATGGCTTGATCAGGTATTCGTCGGCACCGACTTCCATCGCGCTCTGTTGGTCGGTGGCGTAACCGCTTCCCGACGTAACGATGATTCTCGGCTGTTGAATATTGGCGCCCTGCTCGCGAATGGATCGGCAGACCTGGAATCCGTTGCAGCGCGCCATGAGCAGGTCGCAAATCACCGCCGCGGGCTGGTGTGCGAGGGCGAGCTGGATGCCGTCTTCGCCATCGCCGGCTTCCAGCACGTTCCAGCCCGCCACGGTGAGCCATTTGCCCATCAGCTTGCGGAAGCTGGTGTCGTCATCAATTAGCACAACGGTTTTCATCAGGCGACCTGGCAGCAGGGTTTCATTTTCGACGGATAAGAACAAGCACTTAACCGGCAAATCAACGTTGAGTTTGCGGCTGCCGACCGTTACCCTGACCCGGTGCGCCGGCTCAAGATGTTGTTGCAGTTGATCCTGGCGGCGGGTTTCGCGTTCAACGCGGAAGCCGCCACCGCCAGAATCATTAAGGTTCTGCCGCACCTCCTGGACAACGAAGGCCGCCACACGCTCTCCCCCAGTTTGTACGAACGCGACGCGTATCAGGCTTTCTTGCGGAAGAACCCGGACAAATGTTCCGGGCTCCGCTTCGACGTTCAATGGAAGGTGCAGGCGGCGGACTGGTCGCAATTAAGACTCCGTGTGGAAATCCGGGGCAGCAAGGAGAGCAAACCGTTGGTTTTGGACCAGCCCGCGCGGCGGAACCATTGGTACAGCCGTTGGAGTTCGCTCACGTTGGACGGGGAGTCCTACCAGAAAGTCGGCGACGTGATTTCCTGGCGTGCGACGTTGTGGGAAGGAGACAAACCGCTCGCAGAACAAAAATCCTTCCTTTGGTAAGCGCGGGCGAAGACTCGTTGGAAATCAAGTTCACCTTTCCGGTGCAGCCGCGAGAGTCTGCCCGTCGCGAAAAACCGTAATCCGATTCGTCTGTGGGCCTGACCGCCAGCCTCGCAACATGACCCGTCCCTGATCAAAATGTTCCGATGGAAATGAAGGTTGTCTGCGTATCACTGGATGAGCCGGTGGAAGGTCGTGTGAGGCGGCCAATCGAGCGCGGAGTTCAAACAGAATGCGGGTCAATTCGAGACAGGCCATGCGCAAAATGAACTTTTTGTCTGCGCTTTTCTCGATGACCGACGAGCAGGCAATGTGGCGGGTCCAGACGCAGGAGGATCATCACGCCTTCGCGCAACTGGTGGAGCGCTGGGAGGAACCGCTTCGCCGGCTCTGCGCGCGCATGACCGGCGACACGCATCGCGCCGAGGACTTGAAGCAGGAAGCGTTCGCGCGGGTGTTTGAAAAACGAAAGAGCTTTCAGCCGAACGCGCGATTTTCCACCTGGCTTTGGCGCATCGCGCTGAACCTTTGTTATGACGAATTGCGCAGAATCAATCGCCGAGGGGAATCGCCGCTCGACGCCGACGAGAGCGAAAGCATTGCGGCGCGGTGCGAGTTCGCGGCCGAGACGCCGACGCCCGACGCGCAACTGGCGGGCCAGGAGGAAGGCGAGTTGGTGCGGCGGGCTCTGCTGCGCTTGCCGGAGATCTATCGCAGCGTGCTCGTCCTGCGGCATTACGAGAATCTCAAACTGCGCGAAATTGCCGAGGTTCTGGAAATCCCGGAAGGCACGGTCAATTCGCGCATCGCCGAAGGACTGGCGCGGCTCACCCGCATTCTGGAGCCGCAGTTTGATGACCGGCAGGGGCGCGCCAACCCGATGCACTCGAACGCCGCCGCCAACGCCGGGAGGCGGACTGGCAGCGCGTCGGGCTCCCAGGATATCTCAGCCCCTGCCTCGCGCCGGGGGTTACAACTCCAAAAGGTCCTCTTATGAACCATCCAAAACGTGAAGAATGGGCCCCGTACCTGTTCGATGAAGCGACGGCGGAAGAGCGGCGAAAGCTCGCCGCACATTTGCAAAACTGTCCGGAGTGCGCCGCGGAAATCGCCGGCTGGCAGCGGAGCCTCAAGACACTTGACCGCTGGAAATTGCCCGCGGCGCGGGCGCGATCATCGCAATGGGCCGGACCGGTTTTGAAATGGGGCATCGCGGCAGCGCTCGTCCTGGGCGCGGGATTTGGCCTGGGCCGGTTGTCTGCGCCGACGACTGTGGATGGCCCTGGCTGCGACGCGCAGTCGGATCACGAACGAATTGCGAGCGCAGTTGAACATGATGTTGACCGAAGTTGCGAACGCCTCCGCCACCGAGACACGCCGGCAGTTAAACGAATTCGTTCAAGCTGTCCATGCCGCGCGCGAGGAAGATCGCCGCGCTATATCTGCGTCGCTGGAACAAATCCAGAAAGAGCATACCGCCGATTATCTGTCGCTGCGCAACGATCTGGAGACGGTTGCGTCGCTGACCGACGAGGAGATTCGCCGCGCCCGGCAGAGCCTGATTCAATTCGCCGCCAATAAATCAAACCAGTCCAGCAAACCATGAAACTCATCCAACCAGAGGAAAGGAAAATGAAACCGAAACTTTCAACGGCAGCTCTGCTCGTTGCCGTCCTGGCGTTCAATCACAACCTCGCGCCGGCTCAGGATGCGCCCCCGACCGCTTTACCCGCGCCAGAGGAAGTCGTCCAGGCCCCGAAAACCGGGCCGGGGGGAGGGGGAGGGGGCGGCGGAGGTGGCGTCTTTGTCCCGGGTGTCCCTGTCGATCGTTATTACCTCAGCCTGCGTTATTCCGGCGAGCCCGGTGCTTACGGCTATCACGGCAGTTCCGCTGGACCTGCGACGGTCATCCAGTTTTCCCAGCCCGACCCGCAGGGCCTGGACGCGATGCAGGAGGATTTGAATGTGATGTCGTTGTTGCTGCAAAGGAAACTGGAGGACGCCGTGGGCGAAAATTCGCCGGCCTACAAAATGGGTATCCCGCTGCTGCTCCGCTCCGGACAGCGCGGCATCGAGAGTCTCTATCTCGACGGCTTCGGGGCGTTGTTCACCGTGAACGTGAATTTCCCGCTCGTGCCGCCACCGGTAAACAAAGCGAAGGAAAACGAAGACACGACTGGTTCCGACGATTGGGACAAGGCCCGAAAGGAACTGTACGGAGTCCGCGAATCGCGCGACATCGTCAACCCGTATGGGAGCGCGGGCGTGCCGTATGACGCCGAACAAGTCGGCGCGCTGAAAGCGGCGTTGCTTGAAGCGCTCAAGAACGCGGCGAATATCCGCGGTTTGAAATCGGATGAGTCGGCCATCGTCACGGTCTTCGGTAGCGAAAGTGTGGAAGCCGGCCGCGGCGCCGCCGGAGGACCTGCCGGGGGGCGGTATACCGTGGGTCGAAGGTATGCGCCGCACGAAGCAAGTGGCGCCACCGGAGGATTCGGCGGCGCGGGGAACGCGTCGAGGGGAATGACTCCTGGCGCGGGAATGTCGGGATTTGCCGCCGCGTCCATGAATGGCCGAGGAACTGTCCTGACCGTGCGCGTGAAAAAATCGGATACCGAAGCGTTCGCGAAAGGGAAAATGAACTTCGACCAATTTCAGCAGAAGGCGGTGATCAATGCCTACCTCGGCTCGGCCAGACCAGGTGGCACAGGCTCGTCTGTGCTGGGAGATGTCCCGTCGTTGCTGGCTCCAGT
>QHOP01000288.1 GCA_003219345.1 Verrucomicrobiota bacterium | reverse complement strand
CAATCTGTCGGCATCAATTTTTGTGTCTGGCAGCCGGTCGAGCAATGTTTGCCAGGAGGAATTCTCCGGCTCGAAGCGGCGGCCGCACAACGCAATGTAGCGGACAACATCCGCGCAATTCTCCTGAACTGCCAGCGCCGCCGCGTCATCCGCCTGCACGTCTGGTGCGCCAAGCAGCGCAGCCGCCAGCCGGATTTCCCTCGCTGAAGGACGAAGCGAAGGAACGATCAGTGCAATCGCCAGTTCGGTGTTGGAAAGCGGGACTTCGCCAAGCGGCGGAATGCGTGGGCCAAGATCGCGGTCGTAGTAATCGCATCCGCGCATCACCGCAAGCCGTTCCAAATCGAGCGGCAATGACAAACCCAGCCGTTGCACCTTGTCCATCAATCGCGAGGGGATACGTGATTGTTGTGTCTGTGTTGCCGTGCTCATGCAATGCAACCTGCCTTAAAATCATGTTTTAGTAAACAAGCGCCTTTGTCTTTGTTCAGCATTTTGTTGTTTGGATTCGCGGCTTTCCTGCCTCATCCCGACCCTTCTCGCCAATGCTGTTTCGGTCTGGTGCGACAAATCGGGGGAAATCCACGCGGCGAGCAGTTTGTGGCTGTTTTGCTTGTCAGCCCACGCGGCGAGTCCTGATCGTACCGCGCCACCACTGGCAGAGTTTTGCCGTTCCTACCAAATCCAGCCCGAACAGGCCGAGACCAGGCTTTAGGTTTTGTCGCAGTCAGGGAAAATTGGCCCTCATTGTAGGGTTGACAACTGTATTCCATGCGATACCATATTGGAAATATGCCGTTTATTCAGTTTCCGTTCATCGACGTGCCGCGAGATTTGCGCAAGATTGTTGGCGAGCCAACGCCCGGCACCCGCGCCTACCGTCAGGAAGGGACGCACGAGGAGTGCGGCCAATGGCTGGAAGCCCTTGGCGAACACTACAAAGGTGACGTGGGAATTTCGCCCGCCGGCGTCTCCATGTTCGTGCCCGTCCAACGGGCGGCCGTCCACAAACGCATCAAGGAAGGTAAGCTGACCGCGTTCTTTTTTTACATCACCCGAATCGAGAGCACGTTCTTCGGCACCAAACGCAAAGTCAAACTACGCCCCTACATCGTGCTGTCGGTATGTGAATGCAAGGCATGGGCGGCGGAAATGAAACGCCGGATGGGATATTTGGACGCACCAGATGAGACACCCTTGAAAGCCAGCAAACGGCTGATGCCAGTGGCGGCAGGGGATGAGCCAAAATCGGAAAAGGAAGCCAAGGAAGCCCTGGATTTCGCGGAGACTGACCCGAAGGACAAAGGCAACTGGAAGGTCCGGTATGAGGAAGCAATTGCTACGGAGAACCGGCAACAGGATATGTTTTATCTGCTGGCAGAGGCAATGGCCGCGATGGCGTCCGGCAAGAAGGCTGAGTTTTATCGGAAGCGGCTGCAAAAGGGGATGAAGTGGGACAAGCAAGAGAAGCGATGGAAGTGGAAGGAGTGAGGTGAAATGCAAACGGAGGAAAAATTCAATGACCGCTTGATACGGCTGCCGGAGTTGGAGCAGATTTTCGGCGTGTGCAAGCGGACGGTGAGACGTAAGGCGGAAAGTGGCGAGTTGCCCCCGTTGCGGCACGTTGGCCGCACAGTGGGGATGCTGGAAAGCCAGGTCAAATCGTATTTTCAAAAATTGCGTCAACCCGAAATGAATTGAGGTAGTTACATTATGATTGATTTTATTTACAAGCCAAAGGATTCACGGATCTGGCGTTGGAAATTTCGCCAGCAGTCCGAGGACAAGAAAATCGCAGATGTTTCACTCGGAACGTCTGACAAACGATGTGCCGAGAAACGCAGAGAAGAGTTGCGGAAGGAACAACTTTACGAGCGAGATGGCTTAATTTTGCCCAAGCCCGTGCGGGAGGCGGCACACCGAAAGCTTTCGGAGCATCTGGAAGATTTTATCGGGGACATGCGGCGGCGCGGCAAATCCGAAAAATACCTCGCAAATCTTGAATTCCGGGTTGGGGCGTTGATTCCAGGTTGTGGTTGGGAATCGGCAAAGGACGTGACCGCCGATTCATTTCAGAGCTGGCGGCGCGAGCAAAAGGAACTTTCAGCAAAAACGGCCAACGATTATTTGGAAGCGATCCGCTGCTTTTTCAACTGGCTGATCAAAAACGGGCGTGTGCAGGTAAATCCGTTGGCGTGGGTTGAGAAAGTCAGGACTGAAGGACGGGAAACCCGCCAGCGCCGTGCGTTCAGCGGTGAGGAAATGCGCCAGTTGTTGGCGATGGTCCCGGCGGATCGTAAGGCGGTTTATCTCATGGCGGTGCATACGGGCCTGCGCCGGTCCGAACTGGCGGCGCTGAAGTGGGGTGATATGCATTTGGATGCCGTCATGCCGTTTGTCCAGGTCCGGGCCTCCACTACCAAGAACAGCAAGCCAGCGACGATGCGCCTGCACCCTGACGTGGTAAAAGTTATGCTGGAAATCAAAGGAGACAAGCAGCCGGACGAACCTGTCTTTGACCGTTTTCCACGAATTGAACGGTTCCGACGGGATTTGAAGAAGGCAGGAATCCCCTATCGTGATGGGACAGGGCATTTCGCCGATTTTCATTCTTTGCGGAAGACGTTCGGCACGAATCTCGCCAACGCGGGTGTGCCGAGCCGGGTTGCGATGGCTTTGATGCGCCACAGCGACCGGCGGCTTACAGACAAGATTTACACGGATGAAAGCCTTCTCGGCACTTGGTCGGCATTTGATGCGTTGCCAAACTATACGGAACCAGCCTCACAAGGGGCCTCACAAATTTTGGTCGCAAACGGTCAAAGTGAGTCTTTGCCTGTCACAACGAATGGCGGGGCAGAATCAGATAAAACCATTGTCGTTATTGACGAAAATCCCACTGTGACACTTCCTGTCACCGGAAGTCAAAATGATGAAAGTGGCGGGAGTGGCGGGGCTCGAACCCGTAACCTCTGCCGTGACAGGGCAGCGCTCTAACCAATTGAGCTACACCCCCGCGCCAAGGGAGCAAAAGGTAGGAAAACCTTTCGCTCACGTCAACGGGGAAGTCGGGGAACAGGAAACGATTCGGGCAGCAGACGCCAAGGAGGTGGGGGTGGGGAACCCCGCTGAAGAAACGTACCGCTACCCGAATCACAACTAAGTTAAAACTCACAAAAATTTTGTCAACAAGTTATCTTGATCTTTCGAAGCTTCATCATCGGCGTTAGAAATCGCATTTTCAGGCGGCAGGTCCGGTCGAACCGCCTTTATGTTTCCGTTCTGAAATTGACGGCTCGCGAAGCAGTTGACCGGTGGTTAAGACTTGACGAGGGTTTGGATTCTGTTTGCATAACCGTATGAAATTTAAATTTTTCACACTGCTGGCGCTGAGTTGCCTGTTGGTTCTGGGCGCTGGGTGCGTTTCCACCCCCAAGGATGATCTTATCTTCGGATTGCCGGGCAGGGACAAAATTGTCAGCCGTTATGAAAAACCTTACGACCAGGTGAAAGCTGCCGCCATCACTGTGCTGAAGCGTAACGGGACGCTCGTGGGTGATGATCTGGTGAAGAAAGTTTTGGAGGCAAGAATTGACACTGCCAAGGTGTATGTCGCGCTGGATGACAGCGAGCCGAAGATTACCAAGGTGACGGTCCAGGTGCGCCGCGGCGGAGTCGCGGACATTGACCTCGCCAGCGAAGTCGACAAACAAATCTACGGCCAATTGCTCGTCAGTCAGTAAGACCCGATCTCGTCTTCAGTCCGATATTCTGTTCGTAAGAGCCAAGTTTCAGGACTTTGCTCTCTTTCTTTGAGCGCAATTCGAGTTGCAAATAAGCCATCCGCTTTTTCGCATTTTCCGCTGCCGCCGACCGCGGAAACAAATCGACAATTCGTTGCAGAACCTGGCTGGCGGCAGTCACGTCACCCGCGTGTTTGATGTGCAGATCGGCGAACGTGTTGAGTAAATGGACGGCTTGCCTGGCGGGCAGGTTCGGCTGGGCCAGCAACTGCTCGAACTGGTCGGCGGCCAGGTCCAATCGCTGATAATGCTCGACGTAAATCGCCGCCAGCTTTTCGCGCGCCTCGCTGTCCTGCGGGTGCTGTTCAAGGTGCTTGACCAAGTTCGACGCGACTGCTGCCGGGTCTTCGGCGGGAGGTTTCACGAGGGACGACCCGTCCAGCAGACCGAGGTTTTGTTGGTATTGCCCCAGCTCGATGCGGCGTGGTTCTCTTTTTTCAGCCAACATTTCCGGTGTTGTCAAATGAGCGATGCGCTGGCTTGCCAATCGGCCAGGCGATTCAATGCCAACGCCAGGTTCACCGGCGACTGGTTGGGTTCGCCCAACAAACGCACGATGGTCATGTGCGCGCCGGCCAAATCGTCCAGGTTTTCCGCTTGAATCCCGGCCAGCATCAGCCTCCCCGGGAAGTCGCCCGGAAACTTCGCCAGTTGTTTTTGGATTTCGGCGACGGCTTCACGGTATTTGCCCTGTTTTCGTTTCGCCTCAGCGATGGAGTAGAACGGCGTTGGGACCACTTCCACGTCTCCGCCGTCATACAAAGTGCCCAGGTGCCTGCCAAAAAATCCGCCGATGTTGCTGCCCCACGTTATCCCCAGAACAATCCCGCAAATGGCGCAAGAAATGGCGCAAGTAATCGCGACGACAAACGCCGTGGCGTAGTCCAGGCCGCCGGCTGAAGCGGCCATTTTCGAAGCCGCGATCCGCCAGGTGATAACAACCATCACCGCCGTGATGACCCATTTGGAAATCAAACGCGCGGGCTCGTCGCTTTTCTTGAGCCAGCGATATAAGACCCAGCCGACCAGTCCCGCACAGACAACCAGTCCAAGAATGTCCAAAAATTTCGCTCCAGACGTGCTCATGGAAACTGGGCGGTCGGCTGTGGTCGCTTCGGATTCAAGACTGGCTCGCGCGTTTGGCGATGCGGTCCGGGTTGCGCGCGCGGCTCAACGCGGTGTCGTAACTGATCTGGCAGCGCGAATACAAATCGTACAGGCAGCCGTCCATCAGCACCATGCCATCCTTGGCGCCGGTCTGAATGCAATTCTCCAGCATGTGGAGATTGTTTTCACGAATCAGGTTCCGCACTGCGCCACTGGCAACCAGGAGTTCATACGCGAGCACACGGCGGGAACGGTCCACCGACGGCAGCAATTCCTGCGCGATGATGCCTTGCAACGCGTTGGCGAGTTGCAGCACAATCTGGCGTTGGGCGCTGCCCTCGAAAACGCCGGCGATTCGCTCCAGCGCCAGCGCAACGTTTGGCGAATGCAGCGTCGCGAGCACCAGGTGGCCGGTCTCAGCCGCCTTCAATGCCGTGGCCATCGCCTCGTGGTCGCGCAATTCACCCACTACGATGACGTCAGGATCCTGCCGCAATCCATGCACGAGCGCGCGGTTGAAGGAGTGAGTGTCCGTAAGAACCTCCTGCTGCACGACGATTGCGCGCTTGTTCTCGTGCACATACTCAATCGGGTCCTCTATCGTGATGATCTTGCATCGACGCTCCGTGTTGATGACGTCCACCATGTAATTAAGCGTTGTCGTTTTGCCCGCGCCGGTCGGGCCGGTGATAAGAAACAGGCCGTTCGGTTTCCGCGCCATGTCGTCAATCCTCGCCGGCAAGCCCAGTTCTTCGCGCGTTGGAATCCGGTCGCCGCAAAAGCGCAAACTCATTTCCGCATGCCCGTTCCGGCGATAAAACGTCACGCGCACCCGCCCGGCCGAATTGTGCAACAGCGAAATACAGAGCTCCCACTCCTGCTCGAATTTTTGCCGTTGCGCGTCGTTCAACAGGTTGTTGGCCATCGGCGTGATCTGGTCCGGTGTTAAAGCGTCTTCGTCGGCCAGGATGATTTCGCCATTGACGCGGTAGGCGGGCGGGACCCCGGCAATTAAATGCAAATCCGATGCGCCGCATTCACTGGCCGCCACGAGCAGTTTGTCCAATCGCGACTCGTTCATCGGCGGAAGATCCACCGCCACCGGCTGCGAATCTTGCCCCATAAATTCAGTTGATAAAGTCCACGCAACGCCGAGTCTGCCGCGGCGCTCTGCACGTCAAACTGACGGGCGTGTTGAAACGAAGTCCGGGCCGGCTCAAGCAGACCGAGCGCCTGTTGACAAAAGCCAAGTTGCATCCAGAGCACGCTCTGCGCGGCGTTGTGGCTCAAGGCCTCCTGCACCAGCTTCAGCGCCAGGGCGAATTTCTTGTAGTAGTAATGAATCCGCGCAGCCAGCCAGCGGACGAACCAGTTCTTCGGCGCGAGCGCGAACGCTTTCTCGAAACAGTAACCGGCGCGTTTTTCTTCGCGGGCCATTTGCACATCGCCGCGGGCCAGCCAGACGTAAGGCGTCTCGCCACGCTCGCCGATGGACGCGTCCGAGTAAGCAATTGCCGCTTCGAAATCGCCCAGCCGGGCGAGCGCCACGGCCTTGGCAGCCAGCAATTCCGGTTCATCCGGAAAACGCTCCAAGG
>QHOP01000039.1 GCA_003219345.1 Verrucomicrobiota bacterium | reverse complement strand
ACTGAAGACGCGGAAGTTTTTCGGATTCATTTTCGTCACGTCGCGGATGAACTGGCCCTGGACGCGGGTCGCCTCGCCTTCCACGGCCCCGGGCTTGGGCGGCTTCACCGCGTAATCGCGGAAATCCGGCAGGCGCAGGTCATGCAAGAGAAGGCCGCCGTTGGCGTGGGGATTGGCGCTCATACGGCGCTCGCCTTTCGGCGCGAGCTCGGCAAGTTCGGGGCGCAATTTGCCGGCTTTATCGAACAACTCTTGTGGCCGGTAGCTTCTCAGCCACGATTCCAAAATCTTCACATGCCCCGGATGACTCATGTCGCCCATCGGCACCTGATGCGAGCGGAATGTGCCTTCGGTGGGTTTGCCATCCACGAGCTTCGGGCCGGTCCAGCCTTTCGGTGAGCGCAAAACAATCATAGGCCAGCGCGGACGGACCTTGGGGTTTGTCGGAAAGGTAGCAGCCGACGTGAGGAGGCTCTGACTTTTTCCGCGCCCTAATCTGGAAAGCCGGGATAATGGAGCCTCGTTACCTCGGCTGCTACGAGGACCGGATGGTGCTCCAGGCACGCCCTTGAACTCCTCGACACGCGCTTCGTTTTGGATCCGCTTAATGTCCGCGATCACAGTGTTCAGCGTGGCAGCCATGACTTCGTGCATCTTCATTGGGTCGTCGCCCTCGACGAAATGCGGCGTGTAACCATAGCCGCGGAAGAGCGCTTCCAGTTCGTCCTGTGGAATGCGCGCGAGCACAGTGGGGCCGGCTATCTTGTAGCCGTTCAAATGTAGAATCGGCAGCACGGCGCCGTCGTGGACCGGATTGAGAAATTTGTTCGAGTGCCAACTGGTGGCGAGCGGGCCGGTCTCCGCTTCGCCATCACCGACGACACAGGCAACGAGCAGATCGGGATTGTCAAAGGCCGCGCCGAACGCGTGCGATAGTGAATAACCCAGTTCGCCGCCCTCATGAATCGAACCGGGCGTCTCCGGTGCGACGTGACTTGGAATGCCGCCGGGAAAGGAGAATTGTTTGAACAGCCGCCGTAGTCCCTCCTCATCTTGCGCGATGTTGGGATATACCTCGCTGTAGGTGCCTTCGAGGTAGGCGTTGGCCACCAGCCCGGGTCCGCCGTGACCCGGCCCAGTGATGTAAATCATGTTCAGGTCCTGTTCCTTGATGACGCGGTTCAGATGGGCGTAGATGAAGTTCAGTCCCGGCGTCGTGCCCCAGTGGCCGAGCAGGCGCGGTTTGATGTGCGCCAGCTTGAGTGGCTGTTTCAGCAGCGGATTGTCGTAGAGATAAATCTGTCCGACCGAGAGGTAGTTCGCCGCGCGCCACCAGGCATCCAGCTTGCGCAACAGTTCCGGAGTCAGAGTCTTTGTTTTCATGGTTCAGTCCTTTTTGTTGACTGTGCCGAGTCCGAGAATGCGGCAGGCCGAGCGCGCGATCATCAGTTCCTCGTTCGTGCGAATGATGCGCACGGTGACGCGGCCGCTTTGCGCGGAAATCACTGGTGCGTTCTCCGCGTTTCTCGCCTCGTTCAGCTCGATGCCGAGGAAGCCAAGCCCTTCACAGATGCGAGTGCGAATGGCCGGGGTGTTCTCACCGATGCCACCGGCGAAAACGAGCGTGTCTAATCCACCGAGCGCAGCGGCGAAGGCACCGATCCACTTTTTCGCCTGGTAACAGAACAGTGCCACGGCTTCCGCCGCCCGAACGTCAGCGGCTTCCCGCGCGAGCAGGTCCCGCATGTCGGAACTGGTCTCCGAAACGCCGAGCAACCCTGATTCGTGGTGAATCATCCGGTCAAATTGCGTCTCGGTCATCTGCTCGCTGCGTCCCAGGAACGCAACCAGTCCCGGATCCAGATCACCGGAGCGGGTGCTCATCACCAGACCCGCCGCCGGTGTGAAGCCCATGCTGGTATCCACGCTCTTGCCATCGCGCACGGCGGCCAGGCTGGCGCCGTTGCCCAGATGAGCGAGGATGACGCGTCCGCCCGCCGCTTTCGCGCCGGCGACCGCTTCAAGTTCCTGCATCAAAAACGAATAAGACAACCCGTGAAAGCCGTATCGTTGAACGCCCTTGGCCTCGTAGCGGCGCGGAATCGGAAGCAGCTTCGCCACGCGCGGCAGGGCGCTGTGAAACGCCGTGTCGAAACAGGCGATCTGCGGCACCTGGGGAAACTTCGCAGCGCAGACCTCCATCAGCTCGATGCTGGCCGGGAGATGGTTCGGGGCAAACGAACTGATGCGCCGCAGTTCCTCAAGCACAGGCTTATCCACGCGGAGCGGATCGCGATAACGCGGACCGCCATGCACAACGCGATGGCCGATGGCGCCGACGGACTCGACGCGGATTTTTTTCTCCAACAACTCAACCAGCAGTGGGACGCAGGCAACGTGATCGGGTGCATCAACCATGCGGTCGTGGCTCTGGTTCGCGAGGACGTCGGTAAATGTCAGTTTGGCGTCGGGCAATCCGATTCGGTCGAACTTTCCGATCAAAATCTGCGGGAGCGATTCGCTCACGTTGAAGAGCGCGAAGCGAAGGCTTGACGAACCGCTGTTGATGGTCAGCACGGAGCGCATTGCTTGTCTTTCATTACGTGACCATTAAGGACCGGGTTGTGCCAGCCTCCAAGCGGAGTGACCTTCTCGACTTCAGTTGGCCCCCAAGAGTGCGGCTCGTATTGAAAGACCGGTGTTCCGGCCCTCAACACCGGGTCAACGATCCGCCAGGCTTCCTCCACGTAATCTTCGCGGGCAAAAAGAGTGGCGTCTCCCGCCATCGCGTCTCCAAGCACCCGTTCGTAGGCGTCCATCTCTTCGGCGCTCGGGCAGTGTCCCCACGCGATTTCCACGGGTTCGTTCACTGTTTCATCGTCCACGGCTATGCTGTTCATGCCGATGGCGAATGCGACGTTCGGACTGATCCGCAACCGGCAATGATTCTCTTTCAAATCAAAGCCTTCATACATAGTGGGTGGCTGACGCAGTCGGACAATAATTTCAGTGCAGGTCACGGGCAGACACTTCCCGGCCCGGAGATAGATGGGAACTCCGCGCCAACGCCAGGAATTGATCTCCAGCCTGAACGCCGCGAAGGTCTCCGTCCTGGACTCGGCTGCAACGCCCGGCTCGCTCCGATAGCCACGAAATTGCCCACGGACGAGGTCCTTTGCCTCCAGCGGCAGGATGGCTTTCAGCACCTTGACCTTCTCGTCCCGAATGGACTCGCTGTCCGTCCGGACCGGCGGCTCCATCGTCAGGTTGGCCAGAACCTGGAACAGATGATTCTGCATGACGTCGCGAACGGTTCCCGTCTGATCATAAAAAGCGGCGCGGTCCTGCACGCCGAAGTCCTCCGCCATAGTGATCTGCACGCTTTCCACATTGTGGCGGTTCCAGAACGGTTCCAACAACGCGTTGGCAAAGCGGAAGAACAGCATGTTGTGCACGGGTTTCTTTCCGAGATAATGGTCGATGCGGAAAATTCTTTTTTCGTCGAACGAGCCGAGCAAAATGCCGTTGAGCCTCTGCGCGCTGACGAGGTCCGTCCCGAATGGCTTCTCCACAATGACGCGCGCTCCCTCCGTGACGCAGCCGGACTTTCCAAGTTGCTCCACGACGATGCCAAAGAGCGCTGGCGGAATCGCAAGATAGAACGCGGGTTGCCGCGCGGCCCCGAGCGTCTGGCGGATGGCCTTGAATGTGGCCGGGTCGTTGTAATCGCCGTCCACGTAGCGCAGCAAGCCGCTCAATTTCTCGAATGCAGCGGAGTCAAGCCCGCCATGTTTTTCGAGGCTATCTTTCGCCCGGGCCTCGAACTGGTCGAGGTCCCAGCCAGATTTGGCGACGCCGATGACCGGCAAATCAAGGTTGCCGCGCTTCAGCATCGCCTGGAGAGCCGGGAAGATTTTCTTGTAAGCCAGGTCGCCAGTGGCGCCAAAAAACACCAGAGCATCGGAGTGGGTTGCATTCATGGGTTATCCTTACTTCGTCGGTTTTTCCAGGTGGCCGCCGAAGCCAAAGCGCATCGCAGAAAGCAGTTTGTCCTGGAAATCCGCCTCCCCACGTGACGCGAACCGCTCATAGAGCGCCGCCGTCAACACGGGCACCGGCACGCCTTCATCAATCGCCGCCTTGATCGTCCAACGTCCCTCGCCCGAATCGGAGACGCGTCCGGTAAATTTCGAGAGTGCCGGGTCCCTCACTAGCGCATCCGCCGTCAAGTCGAGCAGCCACGAGGCAATCACGCTGCCGCGCCGCCAGACCTCCGCGACGTCAGCAAGGTTGAGATCGTACTGATAGTGCTCGGAATCGCGCAAGGGTGTCGTCACGGCATCAATCTCATGCTGCTTCCCTCCGATATTGGCAGTGACCCGCGCCATTGGAGCCGCAATGCAGGTAGCCGTGTTCAGCGCTGCCTTTGAGTTTCTCCCGGCCTGGCGTACGGGGGATTTCGCCGGCGCCGGGCGCTAGCGCAGTGAAGATGGGATCAAGATGTTGGACGACCTCCGTCTCGCCGCCAATCATCATGCAGTAGCCGCGCTCGAGTCCCCAGACACCGCCGCTCGTGCCAACATCGACGTAATGAATTCCCTTTAGAGTGAGCTCCTTTGCGCGCCGGATGTCGTCCACGTAATACGAGTTGCCGCCGTCAATGAGCGTGTCGCCCGCTGCGAGATGAGGCAGAAGGTCGGCAATGGTCTGGTCCACGACCGCCGCAGGAACCATCAGCCAGACCGCGCGCGGCTTATCCAGTTTCTTCACCAGATCCGAAAGCGAAGAAGCCCCGACGGCCCCTTCTCTGGCCAGGTCCTCGACCGCCTTGGGAATCCTGTCAAAGACGATGCACCGATGGCCCGCCGTGATGAGCCGACGAACCATGTTGGCGCCCATCCGGCCGAGCCCCACCATTCCAAGTTGTGTTGGTGAATGTGTTTCCATAAATGAAGTTTCTTTGATTGCGTGTTACTCAGGTTCCTTGGTTCTTTCTTTCTCACAAAGGGCGGGCTTTCTCAAAAATGCCGACGAACTCCCGGTAGCGCCGGGCAATTTCCTCTACGGCGGCCTGCCGCGTTGTCCTCTTGGCTCGAAGGTTAACGAGAGGCTCCCAGAAATCCGTCCGTCCCACGGCAAAGCCGATGAAACCTTTGACCCCTGCGGCCGTCGTCAGCCACTCGCGCACTTTTTTGTCGTCTTCTCCACGACCAAGAATGATGCAGCCAACTTTGTCCCGCCCGGCGCGGTGCGCGGCGGACACGATCGCTTCGCAATCCTCGCGACGATCAAGTCCCTCGATTTTCCAGACATCCGGCTCCACGCCGACGTCCTGAAGTTCCTCGATGGTCTGGACCATCAACTTGGGGCGAAGCTCAAGATCGTAGGCTTTCTTGTCGCCTTTGAGCTGCTCCATTTGCGCCTTCTCCGCCGGCACCAGAAGTTCAAACATGAACCGGCTTTCGCTTTTTGAATGCAGATAGTCGGAAAGTTGTTTCAACCGCGCCGTTTGCCGCTGGTTCAATGCCCCTTCGCCTTGTGGATTGTAGCGCACGAGGACCTTGCAGAATGTCGGGTGAAAAGCCTCAATATGTTCGGCGAAGTCGTCGCCGTATTCAAAATCAAATTCCTCCTGCCCGCTCTTCTCCGCGGGACACGCAGTGGCAAAACCGTTCGCCGCTGCGTCGCGCAGGATGGCCGCGCCGAATTGTTCGTCCACAAGGATACCGCCCTTTTCTTTCGGCGCACCAGCGGTAATGGCGGCTTTGAATCCGTCGTAGATCACCTGCTTGGCGGCAGCGATTTCGGCCGTCTGCGCCGGGGTCAAATCACCATGCCAGCCGAACATCTTCGTCTCGAACGAACCGCGATGGTCGAAGGGCAAAATGTAAAGTGGTTGATTGTAGCCGAGTGTCCTCATTTCGCCTCCTTCAATCTCCAGTAACGCCGGATCAGGTTGTTAATAGTGGCTCTCATATTTGTCCCGCGTTCGGCGCGTTCGCGCGGGTGAATTGTGTTCGCTCGCGTTTGTCACGTCGCGCCCTCGCGCGAGTCAAATTCCTCCGCGCACCCGCTTCCTCCCACAGTCGAAAGCCTCCAACAAATGCGTTGGCGTTATCACCGGCGCAGCAACCCGCAGGCAGCTCTTTTAGTTTCTGGACGTTGCCCCCGCCGAGCACCACGTCATCAGGTTCCAGGGCAGCAATCAAGCGCTGCACTACATCGGCGACATAACCCCGCCATTTCTTCTTGCCATACTTTTTCAGTCCTCGAATCCCGACGTAGTCCTCAAAGGTGGACTTCCTGTAAGGCAAGTGTCCCAACTCCATCGGTTCAACGATGCTGTCCACGACGACGGCGGACCCAAGGCCTGTTCCCAGGCCCAGAAAGAGCATTTTGCCTCGCTTGTAACTACCCAACGCCTGCATGGCAGCGTCATTCACAACTTTGGTGGGGCGTTTGAACGCCGCCTCGAAATTGAAACCGCACCACCCCTTTCCGAGATTCCACGGTTCCGAAACAGGCCGATTCCGCAGGACCGGTCCTGGGTAACCGATGGATACGACGTCATACTTCCAGTCAGCCACGATTTTCCGAATCTTGGAAACCATCCGTTTTGGAGTTAGCGACGGCCCGGAATCAAACTCTCGATGAGCGTCTTGACCCGTGGCCAAAACCTTCACGTG
>QHOP01000375.1 GCA_003219345.1 Verrucomicrobiota bacterium | reverse complement strand
CGCAATGCTATGGCTGCCGCTGACAAACCAGGCAAAACCAGCGGGGCCATCAGCTCGGAAGTACATGCGATAGCTTTGCACGCCGATACCGTATTGTGTGCCCCAGAGGTTTAGCATTTGGCGCGTGGTCGCGCCAAAGGACATGCTGGTGTCATCATTCAGCCGCAGGCCGCCCGCGGCGCGGACGTTGAACTGGTTGGCCACGGTCGAGGTAAAATCGGCGTTCTGCGAGTCGGCCCAGACGAAAGTGCCAGGGTGATTTGCCTTGGCTAGATGTCCGGCGGCAAAACTGTTTGTTTCCGCAGCGGTGTTGAAAGTGCCGCCTGGCACCGTCGCCCCATAGCCGCTACTGGTGTTACCTGATCCACCGCCCACCGTCGCATATTCGCCGCTGGTATTGTCCGCGCCACCGCCCACTGTCGCATAGAAACCCAAGCCCCTGTTATTTTCGCCGCCACCTACCGTACCATAATCACCGCTGGTGTTATTATAGCCGCCGCCCACCGTCGCGGCGTAGCCGCTGGGGTCGTTGAACACTCCGCCGCCCACCGTCGCGGCGTAGCCGCTGGGGTTGTTGAACTCTCCGCCGCCCACCGTCGCCCGGTCGCCCCTGGCGGTGTTGTTCACGCCACCACCCAGCGTCGCCCCGGCGCCGCTCGCGGTGTTGCCTACCCCGCCACCCACCGTCGCCACGCTGGCGCTGGCGGTGTTGCCTACGCCGCCACCCACCGTCGCCTCGCTGGCGCTGGCGGTGTTTTGCTGGCCGCCGCCCACGGTGCCAAAATCAGCGGTGACGCGATTCGATGAAGTCCCGAAAGAATATCCGCCGCCGCCAGCGATCGTCGCGCCATAAACTCCCCGTGTTACGAAATTCAGCGGCGAACCGCCAATCACGTTCACGATGCCGGAATGGTTCACATCATTGACCGTTGGCTCAAGCCGCAGCCCGCGCGTGTTGTTGACCCACAGTTCCAGCGGCTGATTGTCCGTCGTGCCCAGGAAATTCTTGCCCGGACTCGTCCCCGCGTTACCTGTGAGCGACCACGCATCGGCGGAGCCGGGCGGTCCTTGCGGGCCAACCGGGCCGGCGGAACCTTGGGGGCCAGTCGCCCCGGTGGCTCCTTGCGGGCCAGTCGGTCCTTGCGCGCCGAGCGGTCCTTGCGGTCCCGTCGCACCTGTCAAGCCAATGGGGCCTTGCGGACCAGTCGAGCCTTGGGTGCCGGTTGGACCGGTCGCGCCTTGTTGAGCCAGCGTGGTACAATCGGCGCCTTCAACGGGGGAGATATTCGTGTTCGCCCGTTTGGCCGTCCAGGCCGAACCGCTGAAAAAGACCGCGTCATCAGCGCCGTAATTGGATGCGTTGTTCCATGCTCCGAGCCAGTTCAAGCCTTTGGGTCCCGGCGCACCCGCCGGACCGGTCGCGCCGGTTGTACCTTGTGGCCCTTGGGGACCGGTCGCGCCGACGGAACCTTGGGGGCCAGTCGCGCCGGTGGCACCTTGCAGGCCAGTCGGTCCTTGCGGACCCGTCGCACCTGTCACGCCAATGGGGCCTTGAGGACCAGTCGGGCCTTGGGCGCCGGTTGGACCGGTCGCGCCTTGTTGAGCCAGCACGGTCCAGTCGGCGCCCTCGACAGGGGAGACATTCGTGTTCGCCTGTTTGGCCGTCCAGGCCGAACCGTTGAAAAAGACCATGTCATCAGCGGCGTAATTGGACGCGTTGTTCCATGCTCCGAGCCAGTTCAAGCCTTTGGGTCCCGGTGAACCCGCAGGACCAGTCGTGCCGGTTGGACCTTGTGGCCCTTGGAGACCGGTTGCACCTTGCGGCCCCTGAGGACCAACGGAACCGATTGGGCCTTGGGGACCGGTCGCGCCGGTGGCGCCTTGCGGACCAGCCGCTCCTAGCGCGCCCTGAGAACCTTGTGGCCCTGCGGGTCCCTGCGGCCCTTCGGGTCCAGCCGGCGTCAACGCATACAGAGCATACGGCGCCGGGGTGAGCGGTTCACGGGGATTCAGCGGTGTGAAACTGCCCGTGCTGCCGCCGGGGCGCACTGCAATCTCCAGCCAGTGAGCGGTGCCGTCGAAGGCGTTCGGGCCGAAGTCCAGTGTGATGGTGAACAGGCCGTTGCTCACCGCTGTTGCGGCGTTGGTCAGCGGTCCGGCGATGACCGCGCCGGGGTTGTTCGTCGAATCGTAAATCGCAAATCGCAAATCGTAAATGCCATTGGCTGGATTGCCACCGTCGGTCAGCCGGCCCTGGTAAGTAAAGGACGTTCCCAACGGGGCGGCCAGGAGCGGGGTTGTGGCGAGCGTTAGAGCGAGCAGCATCAGAGTGGACAACTTTGGTTTCATAGGATGATCTCCTTCGATTTTCACGGACAATTCTTAGTTTCCCCGGCGTGGCGCCGGTCGCTGTACGTAGCGTTGGTTGGCACGCAAGGTCAGCACCACGGGAAAGCGATGACGTGATACTACTGAAAATGCGGGCCAAAAAGCAAGCCTGCGAATGACTCCAGGATGATCCGGATGATCCGGGGCTTGACGCTACCACCGTATCGAGTCCGGTCTGCAAGATTTCCGAAGACCCCTCACCCTTTCCCTCTCCCCATCCGATGGGGAGAGGGTGGCCTTCAGGCCGGGTGAGGGGAATTACGTGGGTCACATCAGCCTGGTGGTGGTGTCGAGTTGCGCCCGATGATCCGCCGATTTCGCCTCCTGCAACGCCAGAGGAGAATTTGCATCGGTCAAGACCGCCTTCAACGCCGCGATTCAAATTCGGTTCGCGCGCGACCGTGAAATCGCTTTGCTGGAAAGCGATTCTGTTTTAACCTCAGACAAGAAAGAGTTTGCCTATGCAAACCATTCAACTGGGCAAGAGTTCGCTGACGGGCAGCCGGCTCGCGTACGGCTGCTGGCGCATTGCGGGCGCCGGGGAAGCCGGCAAAGTCTCCCCGGAGACCGAGGCCGGGGGCCGCCAAGCGGTGGCTGCCGCATTTGAGACGGGCTACATGCTGTTCGACCTTGCGGACATTTATTGCGAGGGCGTCTGCGAAAAGATTTTCGGACAGACCCTCAAGGAAGTTTCCGGCATGCGCAAACGCGTGTTGATCGCGACCAAGTGCGGCATTCGCAAAAGGGGCGACCCGAACCCCGACTCGCCCTATCGCTACGATTTCAGCGCGGAGCACATCGTCCGCTCGTGCGAGCAATCGCTCAAACGACTCGGCGTGGAGACGATCGACCTCTACCAGTTGCATCGGCCCGATTACCTGGGCGATCCCGAAGAAGCGGCGGGCGCATTCAGCAAACTGAAAAAATCCGGGAAGGTCCGCGAGTTCGGCGTGAGCAATTTCCGGCCGTCGCAATTTGCCGCGCTGCAAAGGGCCTGCCCGATGCCGCTGATCGCGAACCAGGTGGAAATCAATTTGCTGAAGCTGGATTGCCTTTACGACGGCACCCTCGACCAGTGTTTGGCGGAACACGTCACGCCGATGGCGTGGAGTCCGCTGGCGGGCGGGCGGCTCGCCGACAACGGGCCGATTGACCTGCAAGCTCCTGACCACGCGCATCGCATTCACGCCCGCGAAATCCTCGACCTCGTGGCGCGCGAACGCGGCATCACCCGCAGCGTCGCCGCGCTGGCCTGGCTGCTGAAACACCCGGCCGGAATCATCCCTATTGTCGGCTCGACCCATCCCCAACGCATTCGCGACGCGATCAACGCCACGGAGATCGAACTGACGCGCGAGGAATGGTACCGCCTGATGGAGGCGGGTTACGGACAACGATTGCCTTGATGGCGCAGCATGTCGTCCAGCCCCACTCCAGCGCAACTCGGTTTCCGCATGCCGGCGGAATGGGAAACGCACGCCGGCACCTGGCTCACCTGGCCGCGACCGGACGGCGTCAGTTTCCCGGACAGATATTTCGCCGTGCCCCCGGTTTACGCCAAATTCATTCAACCGCTTTTCCAGGTCGAACAGGTGAACGTCAATGTGTGGGACGCCGACATGGAAAGCTGGGTGGGCGAATTATTGAAGGAGAACAACGTTCCGCTCGACCAGGTGCTGTTCCATCATTTCCCCGCTTACGAGCCGTGGTGCCGCGATCACGGCCCCATTTTTCTGGTGCGCGACAACAACGGCGTCCACGAGCGGGCGGTCGTTGACTGGGGTTACAACGCGTGGGGCGGCAAATACCCGCCGTTCGACCTCGACGATGCCATCCCCCAACACATCGCGTATTTGAGGCAACTCCCGTTCTTCTCGCCGGGGATCGTTCTGGAAGGCGGCTCGATCGACGTGAACGGCTACGGGACGCTGCTCACGACCGAATCGTGTCTGCTGAACCCGAATCGCAATCCGCACCTGACCAAGGGGCAAATCGAACAATACCTGCGCGATTATCTCGGCGTGACGAACATTCTCTGGCTCGGGGAGGGAATTGCCGGCGACGACACCGACGGCCATGTCGATGGTTTGGCCCGTTTCGTGAATCCCTCAACCATCGTGAGCGTCGTCGAAGAAGACCCCGCGGACGCGAATTATCAGGTTCTCCAGGACAACCTGCGGCGGCTGCGCGGCATGCGCGATCAGGACGGCAGGATCTTTCGCATCGTGCAACTGCCGATGCCCAGCGCAGTCGAGTATCAGGGCCGGCGGCTGCCGGCCAGTTATGCCAACTTCTACATCGCCAATGGTATTGTGATTGTGCCCACCTACCGCGACCCGAACGATTCCGAGGCCATGGCGATTCTGCGAAGGGTGTTTCCCGACAGCCGCGTTATCGGCATCGACTCGACCGAGCTGATTTGGGGCCTCGGCTCGTTTCATTGCATCAGCCAGCAGGAACCCGGGTGACCAATCGCGTATGACCGCGTCCACGGCCGAGAGCGTTCGCGCCTTCATTGCGATTGCGCTGGAACCCGGGTTGGTCGCAGAACTCAGGAAAGTGCAACAGGAACTTCAGGCCCGGCTGCCGGACGACTCCGTCCGCTGGACCAAACCGGAGCAACTTCACCTCACGCTCAAATTTTTCGGCAACGTTGCGAGAGAAAACCTGGAGAACCTCACCGCGGCGCTGGACCGCGCGTGCGCCGGGATCGCTTCATTTCAACTCGCGCTTGAAAACGTCGGCTCTTTCCCCCACACAAAAAGGCCGCGCGTGATCTGGACCGGCATCGGCGGCGAGCTGGAATCGCTGAGCAAACTTCAGGAGCGAATCGAACAGGAAACTGGAAATTTTGGCGACCACAAACCGGAACGAGGCTTTCAACCGCACCTGACCATTGGCCGCGTCAAAGCCTTCGGAATGGCCGCGCGCAGAGTTGGCGAAGTCGTTGAGCGCGCACACGTCCCCAGACTTGGCGTCTGGACGGTTCACCAGATTGAATTGGTGCAAAGCGAGCTTGCGCCACAAGGCGCGTGTTACTCAACGCTGTCGGCAGTCACATTCGCGCGCGACACCGATCAACGCTGACCTGCGGCAGGTGGCTGTCCTCAGACCGCATGGCTCGCGCCGTGGGCTTACCCTCCCCCTGGACCTCGTAGCAGCCGACGTGAGGAGGCTCAGTCTGAAACCCGAAATCCGAAATCCGAAATCCGAAATCCGAAATAGCGAGAGCCTCACGTCGGCTGCTACGGTTCAGGGGTTCAATGCGCGAAATTTTGCGGGGGAATCTCGTCCTCCACGCCATGCCTGACGGCTTGCGCACCCATTGCCGAAATCTGAGTTGCGTCAGGACTGGGCGGGGTAAGGCTCCACTTTCCAGGCTTGACCCGCCAGGGCAGGCCCGTTTAGTTTGTCACCGATGATTCTGACTGCGCTGCAAATTGCGGTCCTGGTGGTCGTTGTTGACGATGCCGCCGTGGCTTGTCGCGCATAAGACAATTTCGACAATAACCCACGGCCGACAACGGTCGTGGGTTTTTTTCTTTGCCCTCGATTTCGCCGGCCACAAACGAAGAAAGGCAATGATTAAGATTATGATTAAAAGAAAGATTAAGAACGTCGCCCGCCACAGTCGCCCTGCTTAATCTTCATCTTACTCTTAATCCTTCATCGCATGAGCAAAACGACGACCGAAACGAAAACGCCCGCGACCCACGAAAAGGCCGAGGTCGGCCCGACGATGCAGGGCAGCGACATCCTGGTCGCCGCGCTCGAACGCGAAGGGGTGGACACCATTTTCGCCTATCCGGGCGGCGCGAGCATGGAATTGCACCAGGCGCTGACGCGGTCGAAGAAAATTCGCACTATCCTCCCCCGGCACGAACAGGGCGGCGCGTTTGCCGCGGAAGGCTACGCCCGGGCCACTGGCCGGGCCGGGGTGTGCATGGCCACCAGCGGTCCGGGCGCGACCAACCTCGTCACGGGCCTCGCGGACGCCTACCTCGATTCCATTCCGGTCGTCGCCATCACGGGCCAGGTGCCGCAGCACATGATCGGCAAAGGCGCGTTCCAGGAGACCGACATTTTCGGCCTGACGCTGCCGATCATGAAACACAGTTACCTGGTCACGGACGTGAATGACATTGCGCGGATTGTGAAAGAGGCGTTCCACATCGCGCAGACGGGACGGCCCGGCCCGGTGATCGTTGA
The DNA here is from genome assembly GCA_003219345.1 of Verrucomicrobiota bacterium. Taxonomy (GTDB): domain Bacteria; phylum Verrucomicrobiota; class Verrucomicrobiia; order Limisphaerales; family AV2; genus AV2. The sequence goes on along the minus strand of QHOP01000375.1, from coordinate 15,686 downwards.
CATTCCCAAGAATGTGCAACAGCAACGCACGCAGCCGGTGTTTCCCAAGGAGATCAATTTGCGCGGTTACAACCCGGACAAAAAGGCCGACGATGTGGCGTTGAATGAAATCATCGGGTTGATCGAAAAGTCCGAGCGCCCAGTGCTCTATTGCGGCGGCGGCATTATCGCCGGCAACGCGAGCGAAGAACTCGTTCAGTTTGCCGAAGCCACCCAAATCCCGGTGACGACGACCATCATGGGCGTGGGCGCGTTTCCGGAAACGCACTCCCTGTCGCTCCGCTGGCTGGGCATGCACGGCACTGCTTACGCGAACTGGGCGGTCAATGGCGAGTTCAAGCACCGCGAAAAAACGAGCGACCTGTTGGTCAAATTGAAAGAGGGCGCGGATTTGTTGCTGGCCTTTGGCGTGCGGTTCGACGACCGTGTCACGGGCAAGGTGGATAAATTCTGCGAAACCGGCACCATCGTTCACATCGACATTGACCCATCGGAAATCAACAAGAACAAGCCGGCGAATCTGCCGATTGTCAGCGACATCAAGTATGCGCTGCAGCGCCTGAACGAAATGATCAGGAAGCGGCCGATTCGGAAAAATTTCATCGCCTGGCACAAACAGATTGCGGAGTGGAAAGCGAAAGGCCCGCTTCGTTACCGTGTGACCGAGGAGGTGCTCAAGTCGCAGCACATGCGTGATCACCTGGGCGGCAAATCGGGCGAGGTCATCCTGCCGCAGATGGTCGTTGAGATGCTTTACGAGTTGACCCAGGGCGAGGCGATCCTCACGACCGGCGTAGGCCAGCACCAGATGTGGGCCGGGCAATATTACCCGTTCAAGTTCCCGCGCCAGTTTCTCACCAGCGCCGGCCTCGGGGCGATGGGCTATGGCTATCCAGCCGCGCTCGGCGCCAAGGTCGCCCGGCCGGACAAGCAGGTCATTGACATCGACGGTGACGGCTCGTTCCTGATGAATGTGCAGGAACTGGCGACGGCGCACATCGAGAAAATCGCCGCCAAGGCGCTCATCCTGAACAACCAGCACCTGGGTATGGTGGTGCAATGGGAAGACCGATTTTATCAGGGCAATCGCGGCCACACTTATCTTGGGGACCCGGAGAACATGCAGCAGATTTACCCCGACTTCGTCGCGATGGCCAGGAGCTTCAACGTGCCGGCGGAACGAGTCATGTTCAAGAAAGACCTGCGCGCGGCGATGCAGCGGATGCTGGACTCGGACCAACCTTACCTCCTCGACGTTATTACGCCTTACACGGAGCATGTGCTGCCGTTCATTCCGGCCGGTCACACCGTAGCGGACATGATTTATCAGGAGTGAGGCCTGTCTTCAAAATATCGCGAGCCAGGCGCAAACATTTGTCGTCCGGCTTTTTTTTGTTACACTGCGATTTCAGCGGCGCCAGGCTCAATCAGGAGCCGGCAGGATTCCGCAGCACGGTGTCCGGTGAAGGAAAGCCGGGCGAATGGAAGGTTGTCGAGGACGAGTCCCGCCCGTCCCTTGCCCTGCCGGACTCGGCATCGTCAGTGACGACCCGGCATCAGGTGTTGGCACAATTGTCACGCGAGGCAACCGGCGAACACTTCCCTTTGCTCATCTTTGAGGATCAATCGTTCGACGATTTCACACTGACAACCCAATTCAAAACCGTAAGCGGTTCGGTCGAACAAATGGCCGGGGTCGCCTTTCGCATCCAGGATGAAAAGAACTATTACATCGCACGGGCCAGCGCTCTGGGCAAAAATTTCCGGTTTTACAAATTTGTAAATGGAGGGCACACGGACCCCATCGGTCCGACCATCGATATTCGGACCCACTATTGGCATGAACTTACCATTGAGTGTGCCGGCAACCGGATCCGTTGCTTTCTCGATGGCAAACAGGCGATGCCGGACATCACCGATACCACGTTTACGGAGGGCAAAGTCGGCTTCTGGACCAAGTCCGACTCCGTCAGCTACTTCGGTGACACCAGGATCGTTTACCGGCCGAAGGAACCTCCGGCCGCGTTTCTGGTCCGAAAGATGTTGGAACGGTACCCGCGGCTGCTCGGCCTGAGCGTTTACGGGACAACCGAACAGAAAAAGGACCTCCACGTGATCGCCAGCGACAACCACCAGGACCTCGGCCGACCAGCCAGCGAGGTGGAGAAGGACGTGGTCGCGCGCGACGTGGTCTATTGCGGTCGCGGCAAAAAGGAAACCCTCCTCACTCTGCCGTTGCACGACCGAAACGGTGAAGCGATTGCCGCCGTGCGGGTCGTTCTTCGACCTTACTCTGGCCAGACGGAGCAGGCGGCCTTGGCGCGCGCCATGCCGATTGTCAAAGAAATGGAAAGACGTGTCCATTCGGCAAGAGACCTGAACCAATGACCCCAACGATGAGCTCGACTAATACCAGGTCGCAGCGGTATTCGGAGCATCAACACCTGCATTGCATGTGGCAACTGGCCGCACCATGCCCTCTCGCAATGGTCCGGTTCTCTTCGAGAACCGGCATAAGACTCTCTTTTTTGAACCGCATTGTTACTCTCGCACTTTTGCGATTTTAACTGTCGCCGGAAGACCCGCGATTGGCGGGGATTCGCTCCTTTTTTCATCACGCCGATATTTCGGCCATATTTATGCTCAGTGAACGCGCATGAAATCCGGTATTTTTTTTGAGAGAGACGGCATCTTGAATTTGGCGAAGGTCGAGCGTGGTCTTCAGGTCGCGCCGTTGTCTTTCGATGAATTTCAGGTGAACCCGGCGGCGACGGAGCCGTTGCAGAAATTGAAGGCGGCCGGATACGTTCTGTTGGCGACGACCAATCAGCCCGGCTTGTCGCGCGGCTATCTGCCGCGCCGCGAACTGGACCGGATGCACGCACTGCTCAAGCAGCGGCTGCCGCTGGACGATATTCTGGTCTGTCCGCACGACGAAACGGACCATTGCCCTTGCCGCCGACCCCAGGCCGGCCTGTTGATGGAAGCGGCGTTCAAATGGCACCTGGACCTGGAACGCTCTTGCGTTATCAGCGACAAGTGGCAGGACGCCCAGGCGGCCCATGTCGCCGGTTGCACTTCACTGATGATGAAGTCCCCGTGGATCGGCAAAGGGCACCACGATTTCGTGCTCTCGAATCTTTCCGAATTGGTGCAGAAGATCGATCAACTGTACTCCTCGAACCTGTTGCTGATGCACCGGCCGTGAGCGATCAGAACGTTATGCCAATCGTCGCGCGCAGGAGCAGGTCGTTCCGGGTGACACCGGACGCCGGCTGGGTGTCGTATTGATCGATCGCGGTTAAGTTCAGGTTGAGGTTGTTCGACAGCAGGTAGCGCAGGTTGGATTCGAAACGCATCCGATACTCCCCGAAGCTGGCGGTGAAACGCGGGAAAAATTCAAACTTTTCGTCCAGGATCCATTTCCTGCTGATTTTCGCCGACATCAATTCCCCCAGACGCAGCGCTCCGTAATCCTTGGTGGTGTCGTCCGAAAATTGTTGTCTCTGATAGTTGACGCCCCCGTCCACATTCAAGGTGAGATTGGTGCGCATCAGCAATTTGTAGCCCAGACCGAAGCTGTCATCGTAACTGAGATCAATCTTCCGGATTTCGTTGTAGCCCGCCCCGGTGGTGTTGAACAGGAAGGTCCGCTTCAATTTGTCCACGTCCAGCTCAACCCGAACGCTGCCGTTCATGTCATTGGCCGAAAGGATGCCGTCGGTCTCGCCGTAATTGGCGAGGAAATCCACGATGCTCCGAAAGCGGTCTTTGCCGTAAGTCCACTTGGCGCGCCCGTAATAGAGCTGGCGCTCACTCTGGTTGTATTGCAGGTCCGCGCCGATCTGCGCGTCGAGTTTCCAGTGCTTCGGCGGTTTGGGTTTGATCGGAGGCGGCTGGGCCGGCGGGGGTTTCGCCGCCGCCGCAACGGCCGGCTTCGGAGCCGGCGCAGGCTGGGCCGCTTGCGCGGGCGGCTGATTGGTGGCCGCCGCGGGCGCTGGTGGCGGCGCGTTCGTTGCGGGCGCGGTGGTTGGCGGAAGGAGGGTCGGCTTGACCGCTGCCGGCTCCGTCCGCTTCCTTTCCAGTCGTTCGACTTGCGCGACCGGCACGACAATTTTTCCCAGCAAACTGTTCGTGATCGTCATCCTGTCAACGCCCAAAGAAATCATCTCGCCCGTGATTCGATCTCCGTTGCGCAGATGCAAGGTGACCGTCTCCGCCCGGCACGCGTGGACGAAAAGAAGCCAGACCAAGACCAGCCCATACCGGCCTGTGCAGACAACCAAGTTACGGTTTCGGCGTTTCGGCATGATTGGTCGATGACGCTTCGGAAGGCGGCGGAAGGTCGTTGGAAGAACCGCGGCGGGCACCGCCGCCAATGAAGATTCGCCCTTCGCGATCCACCCGCAACACCGGGCGCGTGTCGGTGTATTCGTAAGTCTGGCGCACGAGCAATTGACCGTCCGAATTGATGACGGAGTAATTGAAGCTCTTGGCGCCGGTCTGGTGGAGCACGTGCAAGTTGCTCGATTTGTCAATTTGGCATTCGGGTTTGCTGAACGAAATCATCGGGCCGACGGGAAAAACGCGAAAGACACGCGACTCAGACTGGTCGGTTACCCGCGCGTAAAGTTTCAACTGCTTCAGGTGAATCGCCTGCTGCAACGCGTACTTGCGGACTTCGGGCGGCTGGCCCGCCGCGTTCGGCACGCCGAAGTCCTGCTCCCAAAGCTTCGTGCCGGCGATGATGTCAAACGCCTTGGGCTTGCTGACCAGTTGCTTGTCCCATTGTTTCAGCTTCACCGTGGCCGTCACCAGGTACCGGCCCGGCCTGGTCAGCGCAAAATAAGCCGCTACATCAACGCGGCGGGTGACCACGGTGGAGGATTCAACGTCAAATTCTCCCTGCACCGGAACGTCGTCCGACCCCGGCACGATGTAACCGTCCCGGCCCTCAATCGTGAAACGCAGCCAGTCGTTGTCCTTCCCGATGTGAAGCGTCTGCCCGGAAAAATTCGTGATGCGCACACCGACCTCGAGCGATTCACCCGGGAGATACTGGTCCTGAGCGAGCGCCAGTTCCACGCTCACTTGTGCCGACACCAGCGGCGCCAAGGCAAAACAACACCCCGCCAGCGGCAGCAAAAATTTCATGCGGGCAATTTAGGCGACGACGACCCGGAGGCAAGCCGCAAATCCAGCCAGCCAACGTTGAACTGCGTCCGCCGAGAGGCGAATGGTGAACGCGCCGCCAACGCGTAATCGGACGCCACCGAAGCAAGGCTTATTCAAATCACGACTGTCTTTAGAAGTTGTTTTGCTGAATTGAATCGGCTCAGCGCCCGCGAGTCGCATGCTCATCGCAGCGCGCGTGTTCTTGCTCCGCATACCACTTTTACCTGGTATGAAACGATTTTCCACCCCTCGAAAGCAGCGACTCGCCCCAGATTTGTTCCCTTGAGAACAGGAACAGTGTAAACCAGTCACAATCCTCAAACAGCCACGACCAAGCGTTATAAAAAATTTATGCGACCCTTTTTAGCGTCCACGCGGCCAACCGGAAAACTGGCTTGGACCGCATCATTGCTGATTCTGCTTTTATTGACGCCCAGAGTTTTCTCTCAAGGCTGCGTGCAATCACGCGGCGCAAGGAGCGGTTTGATGCTGGGCGAGGAGGCCTATCTGGCGGAGGGCAACTGGGAGGGGAACGTGGGTTATCGCTGGCTTCATTCGGATCGGCACTTTATCGGCGGCCAGGAACAACCGCAGCGACAAGCGAACGGCAGTGATGTGGTTAACGATTCACACTTCATCGATCTTACGGCGAGCTACGCGGTGACGAGACGGTTTGCCCTGAACCTGACGGTCCCTTTCGTGTACTCGACACGATCGTCCCTCTACGAGCACGACGGGACCAACCGTCACACCATGACCGCCAGCGGGCTGGCAGACGTGCGCATTACCAGCACCGTCTGGTTGCTCGATCCTGCGACGCATCACGATGGCAACTTCGCTCTGGGCGTGGGGATTAAATTCCCGACCGGCGATTCTGCGGCCTCGGACATCGCGTACCGTCCGACGGGCCCGACATTGCGGTACGTGGATCAATCCATTCAACCGGGCGATGGCGGCTGGGGTGTTACACTGGACGCGCAAGGGTTCCAGAAAATCGTCAAGAACACCTACGCGTACCTGCAAGCGTCCTATCTGATCAATCCGCAGGAAAAGAACACTCCGACCGGTTATTCCATACCGGACACGTATTTGCTCCGCGCCGGACTCAGCTACACGGTCTGGCCGTCGAAGGGATTATCGTTAAGCCTGGGTGGCCGCCTGGAAGGCGTGCCAGTTACGGACTGGTTTGGGGGCAGCGAAGGCTCGCGCCGGCCGGGTTATGCCGTCTCGATCGAGCCGGGCATCACGTGGGTGTATCGTAAATTCGCTATCAATGTCACCGCACCCGTCGCGATTGAGCGGAACCGGGAGAAGAGTGTTTCCGACCTGCGCAATGGCACGCACGGGGACGCCGCCTTTGCTGATTACATCATCACCAGCAGCATTTCATATCGCTTCTAGCCCCTGCTAGCCCGCATATTTCGCAAGACTCGTAGCCGCCGACGCGGATCTGACCGCGGCTGCCGATACTCCGCCTCCTTGCGTTGGCGGCTACAACCTGTCTGGGTTTCAACCGGTCTGCGAAATATCCGGGCTATTATAGCCGACTTCCTGTATCCTCCATTTACTCAAGTTTTGTGAAGGTGCGCAAATTGTTCATCCGTGCTTGAATAAAATTCATGCGAACCCGACTCATCGCCGCCAGCGCGTTATCTCTTTTCCTGGCATTAGTCGCTTCCGCGAAAGGCGCTAAAACCGTCCAACTGACCCGCGCCGAATACGAAGACCGCGTGCAAGCGGTCTGGACAGCGCAGATTATCGCCGTGCTCATGGCCTGGCCGCACGAGCACCAGGTGGCCTCGACGGTCTGGTTGGAGAACTTTCCGAAGCGCTACACCGCCGCGCCGGTGGACGACGACTGGTATTACGAGATGTGCGCGGTGCGGGCATTTGAAAGATACGGCATTCACCTGACCGTCGAGCAGCTCGGTCGGCAGTGGCTGGAAAATCATTGCGGTTCGTGGGGATCAAGCGAACAGGCGCGGTTGAATCTGGAGAAGGGCGTCAAGCCGCCGGACACCGGCCATCCGCGTTACAACAAACTCTGGTTCACCATCGGTCCCCAATTCAGCAGCGATGTGTACGGCGCGCTCGCGCCGGGCATGGTCAACGCCGCCGGCCGCATGGCGCGAGAATACGGCCACCTCAACGGTTACGCCGAAGGCACCGACGGCGCGGTGTTCATGGCGGCGATGGTCAGTCTGGCGTTCGCAGAACCGGACACGAAACAAATCGTCCGCCATGCCGCGCGATTGATTCATCCCGATTCGCCGTATCGAAAGTGCCTCGACATGGTCATCGCCATGGCCGCAGCGGGACAAAGTTTTGAGGAAATCGTCGGTGCTGTCGAAAACCGGTGGCACATCGAATATCCGGCGACGAACAACGCTGTGCCCAATGGAGGGATCGTCGCCGCAAGTGTCTGGTTCGGCAACGGCGACTTTCTGACAACAGTGAATCTCGCCGCGCGCGCCGCCGATTTCACCGATGCCGATTGCAACGCGGCGAACGCGGCATCCGTCGTCGGCGCGATGCACGGCATGAAGTGTCTGCCGAAACATCTCGTGGCGCAACTCGGCGACCGCATCGTGGGCGACAGGATGGGCCCGGTGACGCTCACACCCCCGGTGGACGAAAAAATTTCCGATCTCGCCAAACGCACGGTGGTGATTGGCGAAAAAATTTTGCTGGCCAATGGCGCAAAACTCGTGGGCGAATCCAACCTGCCCCTGACCTCTCCCGGGAGGGGAACTGCGCCCGATCGCGCGCCGAACAGCTCCCCTCCGCCGGAGGGGCAGAGGGTGGGTTCCGCAACGTCGGCAAAACCCCGCGCGGCGTCTCTTCTTATTCCGATTGAAGGGCCGGTCGCGCAGCCGGCCGAACTCTTCAGTCTCGCCGACCTGATGCGGTATTGGAACCCCGACTGGACGCTGGAGCGCGCAGGATTCGGCGGGGCCGGCGGTGGCATGAGCGGCATTCGCGGTATCACGTATCTCGATGGCGATGTGCTCGCCACCTATCCGCGCGACGAAGTGCGCGGGCTCGTTTTGCGTCGCACGTTGAAGTTGCGTGAAAGAGCCTCGCTCACCTTTCAAGCGGGGGTGGACGCCGGTCGCGCGTGGGAGTTGAACGTTTACGCGAACAACAAGCCGGTGTTGAAACGCGTCATCGACGGCGGCGAGGACAGCGGGCGCAACTGGCAGGAGGTGAAAATTGAGTTGAATGAGTTCGCCGGGCAAAACGTGACGCTGCGTTTGTATCAGCGTGTGCTAGTGGCTGAAAAAACCCCCGGCAACGCGTATTGGAAGGGGATCGAAGTGAAGTGAATCCCCATAAACTTCGTAGCAGCCGACGTAAGGAGGCTCATTCTTCGAGCGAAGGAAGTTGGAGCCTCCTTACGTCGGCTGCTACGAAGTGAGTCTTTTCGGAGCGCGCATACAGTGAATACGGTATTAGCCGGAAACGCCATGCCCGGCAGCCGACCGGCAGCGAAAGACGAACGCCGGGGGAACATTGCGCCAAACGATGCGGCTCGTCTTTACCTCGGCAAAATACTTTTCCAAACGCTCACGGAACCGTCGCGCGCGGGGCAGCCAGCAGGCGTGAACGTAACTGAACGTCGTAAACATTCCGTCCGGCGCGAGCGACGCTACCACGGCGTCCAGAATGTGCTCCTGCACTTTCACCGCCATGTTCGCCCAGGGCAGGCCGCTGATGATGTAATCCGCTTTGCTGCGCCGGTGCTGGATGAGATATTTCTGAATTCTTTCCGCTGAGTCGTGATAAACGTTGAGCCGGGGAAAATGCTGCCGAAGTCCGCGCGCGTGTTTCTCATCCAGTTCGAGGGCGAGAAAAGCCGTTTGCTTTCCGATCCGTTCAAGGATCAGGCGAGTGAATGCGCCCGTGCCCGGGCCGAACTCGACCACGGTTTTGGCATCCTTCAAATTGCAGCCGTGGAGCATCGCCTGCGCGAGCGCCGGCGAACTGGGCACGAATGCTCCGACGCGGGCCGGTTCCCGCAGAAAGGCGCCGAGGAACTGCAGGCGTTCCGCCACGGCGGGATCCAGTTTGTCCAGAAAGCTGACGGAGGATGCGCTGGCGCCGTTAGTGCGCGCCCGCGCCCGGCCTGCGTAAAAATCGTTCATGCTTTTCGCCGCGCGAAAACCACGGCAGGACATTCTCCGTTGCGCTTCTCTGGACCAGTCTCGTTTGCCCGGCGTTCCCGATCACCTTCGTAGAGGAGCATGATAAAGTCGCCATGCCCGTGCAAGCCAATCCTGCAAGAAATTTTTCGAAATCTTTTTGAAATACCAACAGCTCTGGTGGGGCGAGTGATCCTCTCACTACCCATGAACCGTACCCCCTCATCCCGTCCTTCTCCCCCAGTGGGGGAGAAGGTGCCCGAAGGGCGGTTGAGGGGGATTCCGACCGGTTCAAGGCCCCAACTCACGTCCAATTTTTTGGAGGTGTTCCCTTCCCATGAACCTTGCCCCCTCACCCCTTCCCTCTCCCCCAATGGGAGAGAAGGTGGCCGGAGGTCGGGTGAGGGGGTGAATCCCGTGTCGTTTTCGAACGCGTCCTCGCGAGGACCCGGAGCAGAACTGCGGTGCGTGGACGCCCGCCCCACCGAAAACGCAAATTGTACGGCTACCAACGGTTGCGTGTCGCGGCGAACTGAGGTATCTCTCTGACATCACGTGAACCCGGAAACTTTACCGCCGCGCCCGAACCATGTGCTCGCGACGTATCGCTGGCCTCTGGTGATCATCGCGCTCGGCCTGCTTGCGTTGTTCGCTTTCCTCGCGTTCCTCTGGGTGACGAAACGGACCTACGACGAAACGCTCGCACGCGGCGGCAGAGCGGGGGAATACGCGGTCCAAAAGGCGGAGTCCATCGCCGAAAAATTCATGAGCGGCAACATCACCAGAACTTTCGTGGCCGCCATCCCGGAGATTTCCACCACCGGCATCGGCAACCTTGAACTGGCCACCGCCAATCAAACCGAAATCTTCCGCGCCGAAGACCAGAAAAGCATTTTGTGGGAAAAGCTTTACCTCGGCAAAACCGTTTCCGAAATCCGCGTGCCGGTGACGTATCGCTATCACCTGCGCCTGGCCGACCCGTGGCAACTCGACGTTTCGGGCCAGACGTGCGTCGTCCTCGCGCCGGCGATCCGCCCGAGCCTGCCGCCGGCGATTCATACGGACAAAATGGAAAAGAAATCGGACGAGGGCTGGGGCCGCTTCAATGCCCGCGAACAAATGGCGGAACTGGAAAAAAGCATCACGCCGACACTGTCGAACTATGCCGCGGACGAAAGGCACACTGCTCTGGTGCGCGAACAATGCCGGAAGACCGTGGCCGAGTTTGTGAAAACCTGGCTGCTCAAGGAAGAGCACTGGCGGGCTGATCGGTTCCACGCCATCAAAGTCATCTTCACAGATGAGACCAACGCCGCGCCGGAACAAATCACGCCGACCATTCTGCTGAAATAATCCGCGACGGCGGAGGCCCGCGCGGTTATGCTGGACACAACAACCGACGACCTGACTCAAATCAAATCAAACCGAATGCCCAAAGTGATCTCCGCGAATTGCCTGTTCGAGACTGGCGCAGCTGGCGGGAGCGGCGGCGAAGCGGCGTGAACGCCGCGCTCCGGGGCGCGGGCTTCCGCCCGCTTGGCCCGGACTTGGGGAATGATCTTCGGCGCGGCCAAAAGCTATGAAATGTCCGGCCTGCTTCAATCAGCTCAGTTCGACGACCATCGGCAAACTCACCGTCGATGTCTGTCGCGGCGGGTGCGGCGGCATTTGGTTCGACGCCTTCGAGCTTCAGCAAGTGGACGAGCCGCGCGAATCGACCGGCGAATGGCTGATCCACCTCGAGCGCGATCCGAAGCTGCGCGTGGACCTTGCCCGCAAGCGGGCCTGTCCGAAGTGCGACGGAGTGAATTTGAAGCGCCGCCATTTCAGCGCGAAACGGCGCGTCGAGATTGATGAGTGCCCCGGCTGCGGCGGCTACTGGCTCGATGCCGGCGAGCTGGAAAAGATCCGCGGAGAGATGGGCGAAACGGCGCGACAGAAGGAAGCGCTGGCGGCCGGCCAGCTCCGGCTTACCGCGTCGGTGCTTCGCTACATTTATCAGATGCGGACGGGGGAACGGATGTAGCCGTAATGCACCCTTCCAGCGTGCAAGTGGCGAGGCTTCCCAGCCTCGCGATACAACGCGGCAAGGATGCCGCGGAACCTGCACGCAAGATGCGTGCGCCACTTTCGGCGCTACTTTCAATTTGCCAAACCCGCGGTTTTCAACTTAACCTGCTGGCGTCGATGGACAGGAACACGACGACGACTTTCTAGCGTTCACGGAAAATGCCGTGGACGCCCAACGCCTCGCCCTGACTGGTCCGAGGCGTTTTTGTTTGTCCAAATACCAACCACAGATAGACACAGATGAACACAGATAGGGAACCAGACCTGGCCAGGCGACAATCGGACCTCTCAAACTTCAAGCATCCGAAGCTTGAATGGGAGCGCATCGTCCTCTGAGAAATCATCTGTGTCCATCTGTGTCCATCTGTGGTTAAATTCCTTTGAATTATGGATGCTGCGAATCGACCTGAAGAACGCAAAACGCCCGATGACCGGCAGAAGATGACCGAGCTGGAGCGCATCCGCCATTCCTGCGCGCACGTCCTCGCCACCGCCATCCTCCGCCTCTGGCCCGACGCCCAGTTCGCCGCCGGCCCGCCGGTCGAGAACGGTTTTTATTACGACGTGGAACTCAGCCACCGCATCTCACCCGAAGATTTTCCGAAGATCGAGGAGGAGATGAAGAAGGAGATCAAAGCGAACCATCCGTTCGAGAAAATCGTCGTCGCGCGCGAGCAGGCAGTGAAGGACGCGCAAAGCGGCCGGCTCGGAGCGCTTGGCGCGCGGTCTGTCCCGAGCCGATACAAGCTGGGCAACCTCGAGGACATCCCGGAAGGCGAGCAGATCACCTATTACCAGAACGGCGACTTCATTGATCTGTGCGCCGGGCCGCATGTGATGCGCACCGGCAACATCGGCGCGTTCAAACTCACCCACGTGGCCAGCGCCTACTACAAAGGCGACGAGAAGAACCCGCAGCTCCAGCGCATCTACGGCACCGCGTTCAAGAACAAGACCCAGCTCGACGAGTATTTCAAAATGCTCGAAGAGGCCAAGCGGCGCGATCATCGCAAGATCGGCGCGGAGATGGGCCTGTTCGTCATTGATACGGAATACGTCGGACCCGGTCTGCCGCTCTGGTTGCCCAAAGGCGCAGCGATAGTTGAGGAACTGGAGAAGCTGGCCAAGGAAACTGAATTCGCCGCCGGCTACGTGCGCGTCAAGACGCCGCATCTGGCGAAGGAGAAAATGTATCTAACCTCGGGCCACTTGCCTTACTACGAAGAGTCGATGTTTCCGCCAATGCGTCTTCAGGCAGAAGGTAAGTTGAATGTGACCATTCAAGGATACGAATCACAGATGGATGCGTTGAAGCAGGAGATGGCAGAAGAACTCAAAAAATCCCTTCCCGATGAAGTTCCGCCGATCCATAGCCAAAAGGACTTCGTCGAGTTCGTTGGCAACTTCTTCCGCTCGTTTCCGCGCGAGAAGCAGATGGCCTTTGATGCACTCAGTAAGGTTATCCTTTTCAACGAAGTGGGAATGGCCGGCGCAGGAGAAGTCGATCGCTATTACCTCAAAGCCATGAACTGCCCGCACCATCACCGCATCTTTGCGGCGGAGCCGCGCAGTTATCGCGACCTGCCGTTGCGCCTGGCCGAATACGGCACTTGCTACCGTTACGAGCAAAGCGGCGAATTGATCGGCCTCATGCGCGTGCGCTCGCTTAACATGAACGACGCCCACATCTACTGCGCGCCGGAACAGTTCGCCTCCGAGTTTAATGCCGTGAACGAAATGTATCTGAAGTATTTCAAGATTTTCGGCATCGAGAAATACGTCATGCGCTTCAGCACTTCGTCGCCCCAAGGCATGGGCAAGAAATACGTCAACGAACCGGAGTTGTGGAAGAAAACCGAGGACATGGTCCGGCAGGTGTTGATTGATTCGAAGATCAACTATGTCGAAGTGCCGAACGAAGCGGCGTTTTACGGCCCGAAGATCGACGTGCAAGCGTGGAGCGTGATCGGACGTGAGTTTTCTATCGCGACCAATCAGGTCGATTTCGCCCAACCGCGCAGTTTTGATCTGCGCTACAAAGATCGCGATAACACCGAAAAGACGCCGATCTGCATTCATCGTGCACCGCTCGGCACCCACGAGCGTTTCATCGGCTTCCTGATCGAACATTACGCCGGTAATTTCCCGCTCTGGCTATCTCCCGAACAGGTTCGCATCTTGACTATCGGCGACGAGCCTGAACTTCTGGATTACGCCCGAGCCATCCTCAACGAACTGCGCGGTCATCAAGTCCGCGCCGAGATCGATATTTCAACCGACAAGATTAACGGCAAAATCCAGCGGGCCGAGCAGATGAAAGTCCACACCATGTTTGTTATCGGCAAACGCGACCTGGAAGCCAAGGTCATCAGCGTCCGCGTTCACGGCAGAGGAAACCTCGGAGCCACGCCGCGAGACGAAGTTATTTCTACGTTGCTCGAGCAGATTAAAACGCGCGCAGCTTGAGTTGCACTATGCAGTTCCTCCTTAACTGGCCGTGGGTGCTGTCCTTCTTTTTCGTCTCGTCCGTTACTACTGCCATTGCCGTTGCCGGGCTATATCTGGTGCGAAAGAAGTTTCCGGCAGACGTATTAAAGGAGAATCACGAGGTAGCGGCGATCATCTTTAATGCTTTCGGCGTGCTTTACGCCGTCGTCGTCGCGTTTGTTGTTTTCGTAACATGGAACGGCTACGACGAAGCTACAAAAAACCTGCAATTAGAGGCCAGTCAGGTCATCGACCTCTCTCACAGCGCCAAAGCATTCCCCGACCCGGCGAGCAAAGTCATTCAAGACGGACTAATTAATTACACTAATTCAGTTCTTAATGACGAGCTAAGACGAATGGCAGGGGGTGACATAGGCGTCTCTTCGACCGGCTCGTTGAGAAATCTGATCGCGGTGTTTGATAACATGGAGGATAAATCGATTCCCAACAGAGAGCTATACATGGAATCGCTAAGGCGAGTAAATAATCTCGCCGAATATCGCCGGCTCAGGATTTTCGCGGGGAACGATACGGTGCCGCCAATGATGTGGCTGGTCATGCTGGTAGGTGGATTAATAATGGTTTTGTACACCTATTTCTTCGGCGTCAGGAATATTCGGGCGCAATGCATAATGACGTCTGCGCTCACAATAATGATCAGCCTGATTTTATTTGTCGTTTATGTTCTCGATCACCCGTTCACAGGAACCGGTAAAGTGAGTGCGAGACCCTTTAGCGAAGCCATGGAACTGATGCAAAAAGAGTATTCGGAGCCGTCGCTACAAAAATGAATATGCCGACTTCACCTGCCCACCAAAAAGCGTCCTCTGCGACGTTGCAGCTCCAGGAAGCGCTCAAAAAATATTTCGGCTACGACGAATTTCGTCCGCTGCAGCAGGAAATCATCGACGATGCGCTGGCAAGACGGGATGTGTTTGCGTTGTTGCCGACGGGCGGTGGCAAGTCACTTTGCTTTCAATTGCCGGCGTTGTTGCGCGATGGGGTGACGATTGTGGTGTCACCGTTAATCGCGCTGATGAAGGATCAAGTCGATGCGCTGCGGACGAGCGGAATTGCGGCGACGTTTTTGAATTCAACGCTTGACGCAAACGAAGCGCGCGCACGATTCCGTGGACTCCATCGCAATGAATTTCGTCTGCTCTACGTCGCGCCCGAGCGGCTGATGATGGAAACCTTTCTGGAGAGCGCGCTCAACTGGAATATTGCCCAAATCGCGATCGACGAAGCGCACTGCATCAGTGAATGGGGTCACGATTTTCGTCCGGAATATCGGGAGCTGAAAAAATTGCGGGCGCAGTTTCCCGATGTTCCGATTATGGCGCTAACGGCGACCGCCACCAAGCGAGTGCGCGACGACATCGTCAAGCAACTGAAGCTACGCCAGCCGCGTTGTTATGTTGCGAGTTTCAATCGACCAAACCTGACTTATCGGGTGATGCCGAAGTCTTCTGCCTACCAGCAGGTGCTGGATTTTGTGCGGGCGCGTCCGAATGAGAGCGGCATCGTCTATTGCGCCAGCCGCAAATCGAGCGACGCGCTGGCGGAAAAACTAACGAGAGATGGGATCAAGGCGCTGCCGTATCACGCCGGAATGGAATCGAAAGAACGGACGCGCAATCAGGAAGCATTTCTGCGCGACGATGCGCGCGTGATTACGGCAACGATTGCCTTCGGCATGGGCATCAACAAACCGAACGTGCACTACGTCATTCATCATGATCTGCCGAAGAACATCGAAGGGTATTACCATGAGACCGGGCGCGCGGGACGCGATGGTTTGCCGAGCGAGTG